>JAWOCV010000053.1:0-3693 GCA_046483585.1 Marinilabilia sp. | reverse complement strand
TTCGTGCCTGGGAGGCAGCGCATAAAGGCACCAGTGGATGAACATGCCGAAGCGGTCGTTGCTCCACCACTCCAGTCGCTCTTGCTTCTCTTCTGGTGTTTCTTCCCATTTTTGTGCGGTGGTAAAATTTGCCGGAATCAGGAAAATGACGGCTAGTAAGATCAGTAATCGTTGCATAGCTCAGGAAATTTAAAATTTTAGTGAAAACTCCCGGGATGGCCGTGAGATTAACGGTTCCCGGGAGTTTTGTATGATCGCAACAAACAAGTTTTGAACTTGTTGTTTTCGCAAGCTGTATTACCTGTTTCCGGTTTGTTTGCTTTTCTGTATGAGGCTTTCCCGGCTATTGTCATTGACAGGAATCAGCGTGAAACTATATTCGCGTGCCTTGTCCGGCTTCATCTGGTATTCTTCCTGTGGGCGTGCACCCCAGCTGTTGTCGCCGCCCAAGCCGCGCTGACCAAAGTCAATGTTCCAGCGAACCAGGTCCCCTTCTTCCACGAACGTAATGTGTTTTTGTTCTTCGTGGACAGGCCCGTACTCAAATCCTTCCCGTGCATCGAAGTCTTCGGTCAGATAAGGCATTGCCGTCATCTCAAAACCGTTGTCGGGATGTTGATTGCTTACGGCCAGGAGTCCTTCACCTTTATCATTGGTCAGGGCGGCCCACCTTACGTCAGTTTTGTTTCCGTTTTCCTGGGGACGAACATAGGGCACCATTTGGTCGGCAACATTACCTGAATACAAACCGACAAAAGATGAGGTGTTCCGGTCGGTATAGTTTTCCCACGGGCCTTTGCCAAACCATTTTAGCTGGTTGAATTCCCGCGGGAGCTGCATCACCATGCCGACACGCGGAATATCGCTTTCTTCCGAAGATGATGCATCCAGCTTGTTTTGCAGATGCACGCTTCCATCGCCTCTGATGGTGTATGTGGTATGAAACTGATTGCCGGTGGCAGAAAGGTTCCAGGAGACTTTAACCCGGAAACTTCCGTGATCTGTTTCCTCGACGGTCATCTCCTCCAACGAATGATTTTGGGTTGCCTTTTTCCAGTTGATGTTGCGTTGAGGCATCTGGTTGCCAAAATCATTGTCGGTTGGGGCCCGCCAGAGATCAGGCTCCGGACCGCCTGCGTCTGTCAGCAGTTCGTTGTTTTTGTTCTTGTAACTTACGATTCGCCCGTTTTCTTTGTTGATGACAATGGTGGTGCGCCCTGCTTCAAAGGTATAATTGTCCCCTGTTTCCTCCATTTCCACGTTCCTTTCAATGGCCTGACTTTCAGGTTGATTTTCCGCTTCCCAGGGGAGTTTGATCTGCTCCCGGGCCACCACGTGACCGGCCGGAACAATTCCTTGTTTTTCCGTGGTTGAGGCCTTCAATTCCAGGAAATATTCGGTGGCCGGTTCGGGAGAAATGCCGGAAATATCGAAATTGATTACCCCGCCGAAGTGGGGGCCAACTGCTGTTTCAGGGATGTCGATTTCTTTCAGGATCTTCCCGTCGGCCATGATTTTTGCCGATAAGTTGCAATCACGCAGGTTGGTGAAATCGTAATGGTTTTCAACGAGCAGACGGGCCACATTTTCATCGAGTCGCAGGGGTTTAAATTTTACCGGTTCAAGCGCCTTTTTGACTTCATGAAGTCCGGGTTGCGGTGTGCGGTCGGCAAAAACGATCCCGTTGAGCAGGAAGTTTCCATCGCTGGGCATGTCCTCCCCGAAATCACCGCCATAAGCCATGTAGCGCTTGCCGTCTTCATTGGTTTTCCAGATGCCCTGATCGACCCAGTCCCAGATGAATCCGCCCTGAAGTTGGGGATATTTGTTGATTACGTCCCAGTAGTCCTGGAAATTACCCGTGCTGTTGCCCATGGCATGCGCATACTCTGATGGAATGAACGGACGGTCCAGTGTTTTTTCGCCAAACCACTCGAAAGTTTCGGGACTTGGATATTGGGGAACAATGATATCGGTATTCCAGTCGAATTCGAGGGCAAACCGGCTGCCGATCTCCGTCCGTTCGTACTGGACGGGGCGATTGGTTCGGTCCAGCTCCTTTATGGCCTTGTAGCCGGCATAGAAATTCACGCCATTTCCGCCTTCATTGCCCATGGACCAGGCGATCACAGAAGGGTGGTTTTTGGTGCGTTCCACCATGCGGGTCATTCGTTCTACGTGAGCTTTTTCCCAAAGCGGATCTTTGCCCAGTGAGCGTTCTCCGTATCCCATTCCATGAGATTCGATGTTGGCTTCGTCTACCACGTAAAGACCATATTTGTCGCATAGTTCGTACCATCTTTCGTCCTGCGGATAGTGGGCCAGTCGCACAGCATTCAGGTTATTGCGTTTCATCAGCTTGATGTCGCGCATCATCATCTCCTCGTCCATAACATGGCCTGTTTCCGGATGATGCTCATGAAGGTTGGATCCTTTCAGGGTAACAGGGGTTCCGTTGACCATGAGTTTACCCTGTTTGATTTCAATGCTCCGGAAGCCGATTTGACGTTGAATGCCTTCGACCTCCTTTCCATCTTCTGTTATCAATCTGATGACAAGGTTATAGAGCTGAGGGTCTTCCGCACTCCATTGTCTGACATCTTCAATGGTGGATTCGAACGAAACGCTGGTTTCACTCATTTTGGCGAGTTTGACCGTTTTTTCCTGTTGACAGATGGGGGCTTGTTCTTTCTGACCATAAAGCTCCATGGCCACTTTGACATTTTTGTTTTCAGGTATGTGGTTTTTGAGGTCCACAAACAACGAAAGTTCGCCATCCTGATAGGCATCATCCAGGACAGATACCACTTCAAAATCCCTTACGCGGGTCTGTGGCTGGCTGTAAAGGGAGACATCCCTTTCAATGCCTGAGATGCGCCAGAAGTCCTGGCATTCGAGATAACTGCCGTCACTCCACCGGTAAACTTCCAGGGCCACGGTGTTATCTTCGCCGGGTTGGACATATTCGGTAATGTCGAATTCAGCGGGAAGCTTGCTGCCCTGGCTGTATCCCACCTTTTCACCATTCACCCAGATGTAGAAAGCTGATTTCACAGCCCCGAAATGGATAAAAACCTGGCGTTCGTCCCAATCTTCGGGAATCTGGAATGTGTGACGGTACGAACCAACCGGATTGTAATCGTGGGGGATTTGCGGGGGCTTAGGTCCGTCTTTCATTTCTGTAATGGGGGTGCGGGAATCGGCAAATTCATAAGGGTGATTCACATAGATGGGAATCCCGAATCCTTCAACTTCCCAGTTGCCGGGAACCCGTATTTCGTCCCAGTTGCTGACGTCATATGATTCACTGTAGAAATCTTCGGGACGTTGGTCCGGACTTTTAGCAAAATGGAATTTCCATTGTCCGTTGAGCGACATCCGGTATTGAGGGGCTTCATCGTTCAAAACCCTTTCAAGATTGTCGTACGGTTTAAATGCTGACCTTCCGGGCTCTTTGTTGATCTCCGTGACCAACGGATTTTCCCAGTCGGGTTTTTCACTTTTCTGGGCGAAAGCCCCTGCTGTGAAGGTCAAAATAAAAATGAATGCAAATAATTTCTTCATGTTGATGGGTGTTTTCATGATAATTGGTGTAATAAAGGTGAGAAGGGCTGAATAAAATCGAATAAGAATTTTCCGGGTATTTTTTTGTCATGAACTTGTATACGCAAATTTATAGTACTTCATGTCCGG
>JAWOCV010000045.1:0-18476 GCA_046483585.1 Marinilabilia sp. | reverse complement strand
CTTTGCCGGTTTCTACAAAAACATGATCGATGGCGGGGTTGGGGTGAAGACCGAACTCCAGATTTTTGGCAGAAGAAGCTTTATGGGTTGCTGTTCCCGGATGTTCTCCAAGTCCGGATACATCATCTTTTGACGTGGCGTGCCATTCTGTGGCGAGGGTGTTGAAATCCTCCGCATTGTCCTCAACAGTGGCTCCTTCGGTGACATCCGGGTCTCTTCTGAGGGTCATATCCATGGTCGTCAGGTCGCCGTCTGCGGTCCAGGCTTCACCCGGGTCCTGACCAATACACCCGAATACATCGATCTCTGTGCCGGTGGATTTCTTAAACAGGACCACTGCATCATTGCCGTTGAAACTTAGCCAACCGTGCTCCATGTCTGATTCCTGATAAATTTCCCCACTTGTATGGCCTAGTACAAAAACATCATCCTGGCTGAGGTTGCCCTCCAGAGGGATCTGTCTTCCAGCTTCTTGGCTCCCGTTCGAATATATTTGGATTTCATAATCGTCGAGATTCACTGGTTCCCCTGTTCCATTAAAGATCTCAAGATATTTGTTGTTGGAACTGCCTTCCACATACTCGGAGATGATCAGATCGTCGGTGTTTTGAGAAGAGAGATAAAAGGCGGTCAGAAATGCCGCTACAAGTAGAATGACATGCTTAGACATAACTATTATGGTTAGGATTAATAATTGATTTGGAGGATAAAAATAATAAATGAGATTTTGAAAATCAAATTATTGTATCAAAAAAAAATGTGATTTTGTACCCGGAAAGGTTTTGTGTATCTATCATAAGCCTGTATGGACGGCTGATTTGTTTCCGGGCAGCCTCTGGAAAAACAATATTTCAATAACCACCAAAAAGACTTATTTTTGTGATTCCAAAAACCGGAAAGGATGATGTTTTGCGGATGCACTTTTTTTTGAAACATTTCCCTTATTGAATCATGTTATATCAGCATTATACGATTTTTCTAACATCTAATAATCTAACGATCTATTGTTATGAGCCATACTGAAGAGATTAATCCGGCCGGGAAAGGCAATTTCATCAACCAGGAGATTGAAAAGGACCTGAAAGAGGGAAAGAACGGGGGTGCTGTGCTGACGCGTTTTCCGCCCGAGCCCAACGGCTATCTGCACATCGGGCATGCCAAATCGATCTGCCTGAATTTCGGTGTGGCTGAGAAATACAACGGAGGCTGTAACCTGCGTTTTGATGATACCAATCCCACCAAGGAGGAGGTGGAGTATGTGGATTCCATCAAGAAAGATGTTCGTTGGCTTGGCTTTGAATGGGAAGGTGAGGAGCATTATGCTTCCGATTATTTTGACCGGTTGTTTGAATGGGCTGTCAAACTCATAAAAGCGGGGAAAGCATATGTGGATGATCAGAGTGCTGCGGATATTGCAGCCCAGAAAGGAACGCCTACCGAACCCGGAGTTGAGAGCCAGTTCCGCAACAGGAGCGTGGAGGAAAATCTCGATCTTTTCATGCGGATGAAAAACGGGGAGTTCAATGAAGGTGAACGGGTGTTGCGGGCCAGGATCGATATGGCCTCGCCCAATATGCACTTGCGCGATCCCATTATGTATCGTATTCTCTACAAGAGTCACCACAGAACCGGCGACAAATGGTGCATATACCCGATGTACGACTACACGCACGGGCAAAGTGATTTCATAGAAGGGATCACCCATTCGCTTTGTACTCTGGAATTCGAAGTTCATCGTCCGTTATACAACTGGTTCCTTGATCAGATCCTGGAAGAGGAACCCAATGCCGAACGCCGGCCCCGTCAGATAGAATTTGCCCGGCTCAATCTCAATTATACCGTGATGAGCAAGCGTCGCTTGCTTGAACTGGTGCAAAAGGGGATCGTTAATGGCTGGGATGATCCGCGGATGCCTACCATATCGGGACTTCGCAGACGCGGTTATACCCCCGAATCCATCCGGATGTTTGCCGAACGCGTGGGTGTGGCCCGGCGTGATAACATCATCGATGTAGCCCTTCTGGAGCATTGTGTCAGGGATGATCTGAACAAAAGAGCGCCCCGTATCAATGCTGTTCTTGATCCTGTTAAACTGATACTGACCAATTATCCCGAAGATCAGGTAGAATGGATGGAAGCTGTGAATAACCCTGAAGATGAAAATCAGGGTTCACGGAAAATCCCTTTTACCCGTGAACTTTTTATTGAGCGTGGCGACTTTATGGAGGAGCCTCCCAAAAAGTTTTTCCGCCTTGGTCCGGGACGGGAGGTGCGCCTGAAAAACGGGTACATCATCAGGTGTGAAGACTATAAAAAGAACGATCAGGGGGAAATTGAAGAGATCTATTGCACGTACGACCCGGACACCCGAAGCGGAATGCCTCAAAGCGACCGTAAAGTGAAAGGAACCCTTCACTGGGTAAGTGCATCACACAGTCTGAATGCGGAAGTTCGTATGTACGACCGGTTGTTCATGGATGAAGATCCGGCCGGACATAAGGACAAAGATTTTAAAGAGTTTCTTAATCCCGAATCATTGAAGATCATGAATGATTGCCGGATTGAACCTTCCTGGAAAGATGCTGCGGGGGCGTTTGAATATTTCCAGTTTCAGCGTATTGGCTATTTCTGCCTGGATCCCGATAGCACGTCTGACCATTTGGTGTTCAACCGCACAGTTCCGTTGAGAGATACATGGGATAAAGTGAAAAAGAAAGGTTGATCGTACCGGAACTTTTAGCGAATAGCTTTCCGGGTGGGATCCAAAGCATGCAGGATCTTTTTGGTTTTTCGCCTTTTATTAAGAAAGGCCAGCTGGTGGCCAAAAAACCTGAAAATAAAATTCTTCGGATCTTCTTTGGCCGCCAGCGCATATTGTTCGGCCACGTAAGCCAACTGCATGGTTCCTCCTTTGAGCCTTTTCATGTTTCGAATGCCCTGTGAAGGAGAAATGCGGTTTTTGATCCTGATGCGATTGAGATCGACGAGGGCAAAGGTGTAATGATCATTTTTCCGATTGATCAACACATTGCCCGGGGTCATGTCTTTGTGCCATATGCCGGCCGGATGAACTTTCAGGGCCATGAATTGGGCATAGGCGGAAAGAATGTCTTTTTCTTCAGGAATTCCGCCATCCAGGGCGTCTGATAAGAGCCAGTCGTAATCCTGGCACAAGGAGACATAATAGCTTTGCCGGACGATGCCCCATTTATCTTTTACTTCTGCATAACCAATGGGGAAGGGTGTCCCGACATCCAGACGAAGGAGCATTTCCGCGGTTTGGTATGAACGTTTTGCCTTGGTATGTCTGAACCACGAATAAACAAGAAGGTTGACCCGGGAGACCTTCTTGAAATATTTCACACAAAACCGCATCCCACCTTTTTCAATGACTTTTATTTCATTGCGCCCGTCTTTTATGGTGGTTCCTTCTTTCGCGAAAACCTCCGGAAGGTTAAGCATGATATGTTTAAAGTCTGGCGTGTTGGTATGATAAACAACTTTTTGCATGCAAAATGGTTTGGTCTGTTTCTTTTTGGGTATGGAACCGACAGCGCTTACCATCATTGGTTCACTCATTTTTCAGGAACAAAATTAATGGGAACTTTTTTGTTGGCCTGAAAAGAAACGATCAGCCATCAAAAAAACGTGGTGAACAAACAAAAAGTCAGGTTCAATTGCCCAAAACCGCATTCATATTCCGGGATCTCCCCGGCGTTCAGTCTTTGACCCGGCTGAATTTTAGTGTTTTGACCATCCAGTCGGGCAATGGCTTCAGGGGGTCCCGGTCTTTTAGATTCATATACCACCCCAGTTTTTCAATGATGGGAAGCTTATGTGTTTCCACAAACTCAATGGGGGTTCCGTCGGGATCTGAGATGTAAGAGAAATGACCGGCTGTGGTACCCATGTCAAAACTGTTTGCGCTGTTGACGGTAAAGGGGAAGCCTTTTTCTTCACACTCATTCTCCAGCGCATTCATTCCGGTAATATCAAAGCACAAGTGAATGAAGCCAAGTTCCCCCCAAATTCTGTCCCGGAAAATGGGTCTGGGAGTTCTGTCCAGTGGCTGGATCAGTTCAATACGGGTGGGCCCCAGTAATTTGCTGAAAGGACCGGTGCGCGGTTTGTGTTTCAGCAAAACACGTCTGTATTTTTCCTGTCCTCCGGGTAAAGACGCCAGATCGTCGAATTGTCCGGTTTCATCGAAAATGACTTCGTCGTATTCCAGAATGTCAGAGTATACTTTTCTGGCTTCTTCGATGTCTGATACACCTATCACCGCGCCGGCCACACCGCCGGTTGGTGATTTTTGTTTCATATAATAACAGGCGTCTTCCACCACTTCGAAGATATTGTTGTAGGGATCAACCAGGTAGTAATGGCGTTGTCCGGCAGGATTGGTCGTCACTTCCCCGGACAGTTCCACACCCATCTCCTGATGTTGTTTATAGGCTTTGTGGATATCCCGGGTCTTCATTTTTGTGATGTATATGCCGGTGTCGCCCAATTGAACATCAAAGACCGGCGGGGAAGGGGTCATTTCGGTATGTTGCCAGATCTCGAAGCCACCTCCACCTTCCATGTTCATGGCCAGGGCGGCATACCGGTTACACTCTTTACCGTTGGTGTAGGGCAGCATAAGTTTTGCTGTGGCCGTATCTTCAAATACGCTGATGTCCATGCCAAATACACGGCGATACCATTTCCACGCTTCCCTGGCATCTTTAACACCAATTCCGACTTGTTGTATTCCGCAAATGTTTTTTTGCATAGTTGGGTTTTTAATTTCTGATCCTGGTAACTAACCGGTGATACAGTGCAGGAACAAATCGTCTGAAATATACCATTAGTAACTCTCGTTGTCCAATAAGCAACTCTTTCCGCTCTTTTTTGATGGCTTTAACGATCTTCTCAGCACATTTGCCGGCATCCATGCCCTCAGCCTGGCCGTCATCCATCTTGTTGTAGGGGGTTCCGTCCCGGGTCAGGGCGTTTAAAGAAATATTGGTTTTGATCCTTCCGGGCGAAACGATGGTCACCTTTATATGCTCTGATTTTAATTCCGCCCTCAGCGATTCGAAAAATCCCTGCAGGGCATGTTTAGAAGCTGAATAGGCCGTTCTCAGAGGAAATCCGAATTTACCCGTGATGCTGCTGACAACGACGATATGGCCGCTGCCTTTTTTCAGCATTTCGGGCAACACCAGCTTGGTTAATGCCACCACCCCGAAAAAATTCAACTCCATCACACTGCGGTCGACATCCAACGGTGTCTCTTTGGCCAGTGAGCGCTGACTACGACCTGCGTTGTTGATCAGTAGATCGATGCCCCCGGTTTGCGCCAAAACGGCTTGGGTAACATCTTCCAGTTCCCGGATATTGGCCATGTCCACCGGCTGAATCAGGCATTGAGATGTGCTTTCAAGACACCGGTTTTTAACCTGTTCGAGCTTGTCCCTGTTCCGGGCCGAAAGGACCAGAAAAGCTTCTTCACGAGCCAGTTCATAAGCCAGTGCCTCTCCGATTCCGGAAGATGCTCCCGTGATCCAGACGGTTTTTCCTTTTAGGCTTTTCACTTTTCCTGTTCTTTTTTAAGTAACCAGTAAAGTCCTTTTACACCTATCTTGATGTCATCGAGTTTAAACAATACAATTGTCTTTTCAATGTAAGCGATGGCTCCCCAACCAACGGCCAGGTAATAAAGCCACGGGAAAAAACCGAAAACAAAAAGCACAAAAAAGAATATCCCCTGAAGATAGCCTGCCGAAACAGCCGAATAAAGGTGTAGCCCGGGTATTTTCCCAAAACGGAGAAAGGAAACAATATAACTGAGGACAAATACCCCCAGAAACAGGTATAAAATCCATGCATGAGGTTCAATTTCACTCCATTTAAAAAGAAAGAGCCCCAGAAGAGCCATAGCATAGGTAAAGATGTCTGCCAGGTTATCCAGTGCGGCACCGAAATTTGTCTGAAGCTTGAAATAACGGGCTATGCTGCCATCGAGTACATCGCTTACAAGACTGATGCACAGAAGGATCACAAACCACTCTTCACGTCCTGTAAGGGCCATGAACAGTATGACAGGGAAAACAAGAAGACGGTAAAGGCTTAATAGGTTGGGTACGTTCAGGACTTTCTCTCCTTTGACTGTGATTGCTTTCATCCGTAAATAATTTATTTAAGTTATTGGTCTGATGGAACCTGCCTGACGTTTTCTGCAATGTTGAGTGGAAATTGCTTCGTTGTTTTCGTCAATTTCCCGGAATTTTTGAAAAAACACAGGCCGGCCCCTGATCATTCGTTTTGAATGGAAACAGGTTCATCTTTTGTGCCTTTTTCACAAACGTCCTCAATAAAATATTCCAGCATTTTGTAAACCGCTTCCTCATTAATCTCATTGGTTTCGGGTACAATGACCGAATCACGTTTTGTGGTGTCAAAACGGACATTGAGATCTTTGTAATTACCCGTGAATGACATACCCACGGCCATCAATCTTTCCAGTGGCGTCATATCTTTATGATCGATGTGATCAACGGGAATGAGCCTCAACGGCAGTAATTTGTTGAGACTGTTGATGATGTGGATATTTTTGATCGAAGTGTTGCCCACGAAATTCATGATGGCGGGCGGATTTTCTACTTTCACGGTTTGCGTAAGGTAGTTAACGGCCGTATTTATCGGGATGAGGTTTTGTATGCCGTCCGGGTTCACATTGATTCGTACGGTTTGACCGGGGTATCTTTTGGCGAGGTTGTGGACTCTTTTGGCAAAGTCAAAAATGCCATAATCTGTTTGTGTTTCACCGGTTCTGCTGTCTCCAACCACCTGAGCCAACCGGATGACATGTCCGTTGAAGCCGTTGTTCTCAATGTGTTTCTTAACCACATTTTCCGCCAGGCGTTTCGATTGTTCATAATAGTTTCTGAATGCTGTAATATCTTCGTCGGGATAAAATTTTTCCTCGAAAAGACCATTGAATTTTCCACATGAATAGGCAGTGCCGGTCAGGAAAAAGCGGGAATTTTCACGGGCATATTTCGAGAACATTTGTATCGAGTTTTCCACGCCCTCAACGTTGGTATGGAATATTTCTTTCCTTGATTTGTGATCGTATTTGAGACTTGCTGCAAAATGAAAATAATCTGCTTCCTCCCCAAATATTTCTTTCAGTTTTGATTCGGGGATCGAGAAGTTCTCGTCAGGTAAAGAATAATTGTAAACCGACAGATTGTCAGGTTTTTTGAATTCACCCCCGTTGATTTGGGCCAATGCCTTCTCAATTCTTTCATCTGCCGAGAGCTTTCCGTTTTCCCTGACCAGAGCTATTACATCATATCCGCGGCCAATCAGTTCATTGATAAGATTGGATGCTACGTATCCGTTTGCACCATTTACAATTACTCTCCTCATGATTTTATTTTTTGTTATCTTGTTCAGTTGTTAAATGATTTCTACAGAAAAAGTACCAACATTAATATCACACTTAATGGAATGGACAGATTGTCCGATCCCCGCCAACTAAACAGCTCAGCCAGTGTACTGATGAAGGCAATTCCCAATGCCAGCCAGAATGTCTTAAGATCAAAGACCTCACGGTGAAAAAACAGGGCTATAAGGCTGATGACAAAGCTGGTTACCATAAATGCGGCTGTTCCGAGCCATGTCTTTTCCATCTTATACTCCCGTATTTTGATCCGGCCATTGTGTTTTTTGATGTTTATGCCCAGTATGGCGGCCATGGGATCACAAATGGCCAGAATTAGCATGGGCAGGATGTATAAAAATTTATTTTCCAGCAAACAGGAAATCAGGAAAGTGGCATAAATAGCCAGGGGAAGCAGATAACTCCCCATGGATTTTCGTGTTATGTCATGGATCGATTTGAGTTGCCTACCGCTCTGCGTGACCAGCAAAGCGATAAAAAACAAAAAGGCAAGCACCAGAACATACCAGTGTGTGGGGAAAATATAGGGAAAAGGGATCGTCGCCAGCGTGGCTGAAAAATGGGCAAATTTCCGGGTGATCTCTCCCTTTATTTTCAGACGTCTGTAATTTAATTCGTTAAATGCCAGCAAAAGGGCAATGCCAATTAAATAAACAAACGAGAGTACTAGGATATTGTTTATGTCCATTCCTGCGTGAATTTATATATATGTAAACAGAGCGACCCAGGCTCCGCCTGTTATAAGACTGTCGAATCTGTCCAGAATTCCCCCGTGACCGGGGATCAGGTTGCTGTAATCTTTTACATGATATCTTCTTTTGAAATATGACGCTCCTAAATCTCCGGCAAATGCAAAGATAATGGTTCCGATGGTGATAACTAATAAGTCTGCCAAAGAACCGGTATACAGATCCCTCATCAGAAAAGCACTTATGATGGCTATTATGGCTCCCCCTATAAGGCCTCCCAGTGTTTTTTCGGGACTGATAGCGGGAAACATCTTTTTTCTTCCCCATAACTGGCCGGTTATCTGACTGAAGCTGTCGAAGATAGAAATAACCAGGAAAGAGAAGAGAATAAGATTTTCATTTAATCCGCTGAAAAAGAAAAAACCCATGGACAATACCAGAAATATCAGTAATGAACTCAGGAAAAATCCTTTTTGCATAAAATTGCCTTCTCGGAACAGTTTGGACAATTCCATAACACCACCGGTTATGATGGCCGCTGAAATATACCGGAAAACCAGGGGTTCAACCGTGATGCTAAAAAACAGCACGTTGATAATAATAAAATAAGTTCCGAATTTGGTATAACTTTTACGTGCCGTCTGCGGATCTTTGTTCCGGTTTATGAAATAAAAGCCAATACCTCCGGCGGTAAAGTAAGCGATGATTATGATGTAAATTAACTGGATCATGTGCTGTTTTTTTATGCGATGATCATTAAACCTCCGATGGTCATCATCACCAATGCATATATATACCTGATGTTATTCTCTGAGTGTTCCGTTTTTGCTTTTGTCATAATTCCGGGACCGATTAAAGCGCCTATAACCGATCCTGATGTCAGAAAGAAAACCAGCGTCAGATCGATTCTTCCCACCAGAAAATGCGCTCCAACGGCAAAAAAAGTATTGGCCAGAACGACCATTAAAGAGGTTCCGATTACCAGCTTAATTGGCACATTCATGGAAAACAGGCCTGCCAGAACAGGGGCTGTGCCACTGGTACCAAAAGTTCCGGTGATGGTTCCTGCCAGAAATCCGTAGAACGGACCCTTTGATTTGTGTAGGATGGCGGTTCTCTGAGTCACTAAAGCAGCAGTTTTTGTTGATTCGGCGCGTTTTTTTCGCCAGGTCGACAGGGCCATGTTGAAAGCTATAACCACTGAATACAGTCCAAAACCGGTTTTTAATTGTTCTGTACTGATGACGTTTGTAATGAGTGTTCCTGCGAATGCTCCTGCAATTCCGGTGATAATGAATACCGTTCCTTTGTTGAGGTCGATGTTGCCTTTCCTGTAATGACCGGTAGCTCCGACAGCACATACCGGTAAAGTGGCCACAAGAGAAGTAATGACCGCTGTCTGGGCCGGGACACCCACCAGAAGTGTGAGTATGGGCAGGAAGAAAAAACCGCCGCCTCCGCCAAGAATGGATCCGAACAAGCCTATCACAAAACCTGTAAAGGGGAGAATAAAATATATGGGTTCTATTGCGGAATAAAATACCATGTATCTGGTTTCATGTTTGTATTAAGATGGTCTGCTTTTTTATTGCTTTGTAAAACAGATCATTCCTTCGGAAAAGTTTGGATCATGATCCGGTTGTTTTTAGTTCCAGATCGTCTGCTTTTAATTTCAAATGCTCAAGCCGGAGCATGGTCATCTCAGAAACTTTTCCGCTTTTTATGTCCTTAATATGAACTTTCCGGGGATAATATTTGTGATCCGGGATGTCTGTTTCAAAGTATTCGGACAGTTCGGTAAAGGCTATTAATTCGTTTTGTTCATCATATTCCTCCATACGCAGTAATTGCTCTTTTTCTTTTGACACGAAAGCGATTCTGTGCTCTGTTTCCCCGGGTACCTGTAAATGGATTTTATAGCACTCAATGTCATTGTAAATTTCCTGACCCATCATTTCAGCCTCATATTCTGAATATTTGGCATTGCTGAAATGGTTGACGGGAATGTTTTTTCCCACCCTTTTCAGGTTGCTTTTGGTGGCCCTGTATTTTTGAATCTTTCCGCTTGCCGGCATGTAGACCTGGATGATGCCTTCTTTGTCCGGGAAGTCCGTTGCCAGGATCCTGGTCCCCTTTACATTTTCGGGGGCGGTTATTTCAATCATGACTTTTTTCTGTGGCCCGAATTCGGCAAAAATAACACTTAATTCCCGGTTTTTTTTGTTTCCCTTTTCGTCAGTTGTTTGTAAGTCCAAAGCCCCGCGAACATTCTTCAGTGAGAGATTCTTAACGGACTCTTCGAATATTTGGCCTGCGTCAGTTCCGTTTTGAGCTCCCGCCGACGTAATCAGTCCGAGGAGGAAACAGGAAAACAGCGTCATATATTTTTTCATACACCATTTGGTTTTTTGGGTTGCAGGAACTTTGGCCTGGTTAAAACAACAATGGCTGGTACCAGCAAAAGAGCACTGACTAAGCAGGAAAGAATGGAGACGAACACCAAAACGCCAAAAAAGCGAAGAGGGGCAAAGCCTGAAAAAATCAAAACAGCAAAACCGGCCATTACCGAAAAAGCATTGAAAATAATGCCTTTGCCGGTGGTGATCATGGTGGATGAAATGGCGGTTCTGATATCCCCGCCTGCAGCATATTCCGTTTTAAACCGCCACAGAAAATGAATGGTGTAATCAATCCCGACACCGATCATTATGGAGGATAAGAGAGCTGTAACGATGTCAAGCGGTATGCCCCCAAAACCCATCAGTCCAAACAGGAAAAGGATGGCCACAAGAAGCGGCAGACTCCCTTTTACTCCTGCTGCACCAGCTTTAAAAATGATTGACAACAGGGCAAAAATAATAATAAACGCCAAAAGCAGGGAAGTAATTTGCCCTTTTATGACCATTTCGGCAATCTGGATCTTCGACAAGCCGGGTCCGGCAATGGAATGCAATTGCGGATCGTTACTGGTGATGTTTCTGAGTCCTTCTAAAGTGGCTTTGCCGGTTTGGTTGCTTCCGTCCTTAAGGCTCACCAGAATGCGGGCGTTTTCGTGATTGGGGTCAATGATCTGGGATGCCTGTTCGCTAAAACCTCCCATGCCGGCGATTTCCAGATATTGAGCTGCCTCCGCTTCCGTTTGGGGTATGGAAAGGTAGCCCGGTTCATCCGGTGTATATAAGCCTTTGCTTAATTCTTTGAAAAATGTGCCGGGAGAAATGATGTGACCCACACCGGGCAGTTCCTTTATTTCCCTGGTATAATTATCCATCCGGCTCAGGGCACCGGACGAAAGCACCTCACCATTAAAATGGACCGACACGTACTGTGACCCGCCGAATTTTTGATTTACCACATCAATTCCCTCTTTCACTTCTGATTTTCCGGCAAAATAACCTTCCACATTGGTGTCCACCTTCAACAGGAATATGCCGCTAATGCTTAAAAGGGAAATGGCAAAAAATGAAGCTACGATCATTTTGGGGCTGAAATTCACCCATCTGGCAAAAAGGCATAATACTTTATTAATTAAAGGGGCCTGACCGGGTTTGTATGTCACCAGGGACTCGGGTTTTTTGTAAAATGTAAGAAGTACCGGAATCAGATATAAACTCATCAGAAAGGCCAATCCGATGCCAAATGATGCCAATACACCCAGTTGGGCAGCAGGGGCCATTTCGTGTGAAAGCAGTCCCAGCATCCCGCCAATGGTAGTGAGCGCTGTGATCAGGATCGGTTTTCGCAGCTCTCTGTAAATGTCCACAGCGATCTCTTTCATACTGGTTAACCGGCCTGCATTAATCTTTTCCTGATACAGATTGATCAAATGAATGCCGTAATCGTTGGCCACAGCAACAAGAATGATGGGCAGAAGAACCGACACAAGAGAAATTTCCCAGCCCATCACCGACATCAGCCCGAAGGAAAAGATTATTGAGAGCACGACTACCAGCAGTGGCAGGAGAACCCCTTTCCATTCCCTGAAAAAGAAATAAAGCATCAGGATCATTAAGAGCAGGGCTGCCGGCAACAAGGTCACCATGTCTTTTTTGATGTGCGACTTTACAGCCTGCCGTACATACGCCATTCCTCCCAGATGTACCTTTTCCTTTCCTGGATTTTCATCGATTATCTCCTGCAGGACCGGGATGATCACTTTATCCTCAATACTTTCGGATTTTGTGAGGATAATGGCTGTGGAAGTAAAGTCGGATGAAATGAAACGCCGCCCCATTTCACTGTTCCGGAGAGTTTGTCTCAATTCTGCCAGACTCTCAGGATCTGGGGGAATGCCATCAATGAGAGGGTCCAGGGTTGTGAATCCTTCATTATCAAGCTTGATGTCAATGACGTCATATAACGACATGGTTCGTTCAATTCCTTCCAGACCCTGAATGTTGTCAACAAGTTGCTGTATCCTGTCAAAGCTTTCCTGATTAAGGATGCAACTGTCGCTTTCAAGAATGATTATTATTTTTTCGTTGCCGCCAAAGATGCTGTCCAATGTGTTGAGGTGGGCCCTGTTCCCTACATCGCCGGGGATGTAGTTTTCAAATTCAGGATTGATGGAAAGTTTGGGGATCTGACTGACAGAGATGAGCAATATTGCCACCACACCGGAGAGAAAGAGAAATGTGTATTTTCGTATTATTTTATTCACGGTGCGTGACGACTTTAATGGTTAAAATTCAGGCTATTATCCGAATTCTGAACAAGATACTGTTTGAATGCATTGTGTGGTCTCTTGATGAAGAATCTGTTGGTTTTTCCGCCACCGGGATGATGAAAATAAAGAAAGATGCCGGTGTTTCCTTTCTTCCGAAACAGCTTTTTGATAAATTTGAGGTGCAAAATTAGTTTTTTTATGGATATATATGGATAAATTGTTATAAAATCAGCAATAATGAGACCGAAGTGACTTTTTTTCAGTATGAAGTGTGGATTGAATATAGGTCAGTAGGTCAGTAGGCTAGTAGGTTGGTAGGCTAGTAGGCCAGTAGGTTGGTAGGTCGGTAGGTTAATTGGTTAATTGGTCAATTGGTTGATTGGTGTATTGGTTGGTTCGTCAATTTGTGTATTGGTTGATTGGTTGATTGGTTAATTGGTGTATTGGTTGCTAGTTGCTGGTTGCTAGTTTGCTGGTTGCTTGTTGGGTCCTTGTTGCTGGTTAAATGTCATTCTGAGCTTGCGAAGAATCTGTTAATGGTCAATGTTTAATGTAATGGGGGCATCCTGAAAATGCATATGCCGATGCTTTATTTTAAAAAGTTTCGGCACTACAGCCATTGAACAAAGAGTCCACCCCTGAAAATGAAGTTAGGAGTGGACTCAAAAATAGTTGATTCAGGTGAAATGACCTGCCTGTTATTTGACAAAAGTGTCGAGGCCTATATATCCCTCAAGTGATTTCAGGTATTCAGCCGATTTAAATTCCTTGATGTTCTTTTCGACCAGATCGATATTGGATTCAATCCGTTGACGGACTTTATCATCAAGGTTGGGCCATTTTTCCAGATATTCGTGGAGATATTTCAGATGTTTCTGCCACAATGTAATGTCGCCCAGTTGTTTGTTGATGAGCCGCTCGCGATACCAGTCGCTCTTCATCATGTTTTCGCGGGTGAACATGTCGCGGATTTCCGGATCATCGATGCCCTTTCCATTGTAATCGCCATAGGCCATGATATGAAGAATGGCTTTCAGTGGCGGAACAGTTCCTTCTATACTGCCGTCTTTAAAATAGCTCTCGGCCACCCATTGCTGCGCTTCAACGATGTTGTTAACGCCATCCACAAAGACGTCCATGTCTTGTTTTTCGGGTTTCAGCATCTCTTCATTGAAGACAGCATCCGGGTTTTCGAATACACGGCCCAGGAAGATGCGGGCAAATTTGGCCGAAATCCGGTATCCCAGTCTGGAGGCGGCAACTTTTTTTCCGTTGTGCTCGAAATCTTCCAATTTTTCGAGGTAGCCATGATTGATCAGGAATCCGGGGTCGGCTTCATCGGCGTGCAGGCGGCTCCAGAGTTCGGGAACCAGCAGGCTGATGTCATGATCCACCCGGTAGTTGGGGCCCACATATCCTGCGGCCGATGTGAATCCGCCATATCCTGTCAGGATGAACGAAACCAATGCGTTGTTCAGGTCGGAAACCGGGCTGAGTGCATTGAAAGGTCCTTTGGTAAGGGCCCCTTCTGAGCCTGCTCCAGTGGTGGAAGGTGATTTTCCTGTCAGGCTGCAGACGAAGTCCATAAACAACTCAGGCAATTCCTGATAATGGATGGGGTTGTAAACGGCCAGCGGACGGATATTTGGTTGCGGCGGATTGTTCCGTCGTCCGCCAAGCACTGCATTGACCGGATTCATCACGGGTTTCCCTGCAGGGATCTTCCGGAAAAGACGGGTTCCTACATCCGCAATGTAATTGTCGCGCTGGTTGATTAGTCCCGGACGATTTTGCTGATATCGCACATTCGCGGTTGGTTTACCGTTGTAGATGCGGGGGTGTGACGATGAGACAAAATAAGTGGGATTTTTCTTTTTGTTGGCCATTTCCTTGATGAGGTTCTTCATGGGACGCGTATACTTGTCAAATTCAATGGCATCCTCCATAATCTCTTTGGCATCCTCAGCGGTCAATGGTTCAAAGTTGGAAATGAAGGTGTTGGGTTGGGACAAGTCGTATTCGGCCTGTTTGTCATATCCGCGGTAAATAGCGTCATCGGGCCGCTGGAATAGTCTAAATTCACAATTGTAGGTAAATTTGGCTGCCGGCCTGTCAAAGTCGGGGGCCAGATAATCGAGTTTCCGCCGTGGAATAACGGTTGAAGCGGTAATGTCGTCTTCCATCTGGAGTTTGTCGGCAGCAATGTAATCCTGACGCAGTTTGAATGTGCGCCATGAACCATCATCCGTGAGGCCGATCCTGAGGTAACTGGCTACCAGTTTTCTGTCCTTGAACTTCAGCTCATTTCCGTATTTCCCGTCAATAATATCCACGGAGAAATATTTTTTCCATTCGTTACCCCATTCAGGCCGGTAAAAACGCTTCACCAGGTAAACCAGTCCTTTGATGTGGTGGGGTATCTCCCGCAGCCATTCATTGTATTCTTCTTTGTAGCGTGTGGGTGAAGGGGTGAGAAGCTTGATCACAGACCCCACGGAACGTTTTGGGCTCAGGATGGGACGGTCTTTGTCGGTAACCACCTCCTCGAGGTAAACATCCGAATAATCCTTGTTGATGATCTCCTCGACTTTTTTGAAATCGTTGACAAAATCGGCGGTGAAGAGCGGTCCGTAAATAATGGCATCATCGATTGATTTGGAGATCTCTGATTTACCCCCTCCGGAAACCGTACAGGGCTTGTGACAGAAGATGCCTTCGGCCACAGAACCGATCAGACGCCATGAAGGTACATATGGGTTTTTGTTCATGCGGACTTTGTACCCGGCCGGAAGAATGTAAGTGAACTTGGGATTAAGTCTTATGGATTGTTCTTTCCCATCATCATCTGTCCATCTCACTTTTTGCTCCATGAGGTTGAAGGCAGAATCTTCGGGAACATAGATGATGTTATTGTAATTCTTATCCACGGCATAGCCTTCGGGTTTAAGCTCCATGAAGCTGCTGTACATTTTCACCATCTCATTGAAGGTGAGCCCGTTGCCCACAAACTGGTCCCGGTCCGAAAATTCGTCACCCAGGTTGTAGGCCGGAAAGGCAATGGCGCCACCGGCATGCTCTTCTTCCACATTGCCCAGGAGGTTGGCCGCATATCCGATTTGGGTTTTGACCTCCTTCTTGGAATACCCATAGTAATTATCAGCGATCATGGTCACGATGACGCCCTCTTCTGTACGGGCGGTCAGTTTAAATGCGCCGCCGTCATTGTAGCGTTCATCTTCTTTTTCCCAGTACATGCCGTCGCGTTTCTGACGCTCGTTGGCTTCGCTGACATGGGGCAGTCCCACCTCTTTTTTGGTTACATTGATCAGGTGTGGGGCAAGAATGACGCAGCCGGTGTGACCGGTCCATCTTTCCACGTCGAGTGCCGAATCGTTTTCAGGCAGGAACGGATCACCGGCATTTCCGAAAATGGATTCTACAAAATCGAGGTTGCTGACCAGGTTGCCCGGGGCGAAGAAACGAATCTCCATCCGGCCTTCTTTTTCATTTTCCAGAACCGCCGGTCTTACGACCGGTTTGAGAAGGAGCGACACAAACATGGCCGCCTTCTTCTCCTGGGTGCATGTAAATGGCAGTTGGAGAATGTCTTCGGGTGGCTGCAATGCCTTTTCCATCAGGCGGGCAAAGGTTTCTTTGGGCACCGCTTTTTTATCATGCGGAATGGGCAGTCCGCCTTCGGCTACATGAAACACCCCTTTGGTTGTTCGACGGTCGTTTTTGGGATTGTTCAAAATCCCCTGCTTCAGGCGGTATGACTGGATGATGTCTGCCTCAAATTCATCCTTGTCGGGTGGCAGTGACAGGGCCCTTGAAACTCCATGACTGTCGGCAATGAAGGACTCGGAAGGCAGGCGAAAATTCACCTTCTCTTTGAACTCTTCCAGATAACTGTCCAGAAAATTCTGAATGCGTTGGTCGGCCGGACAAAGATACGAGGAAAGAAGCCTGTTCTTTTCTCTGTAGTTCTTGATCAGGTCATTGGCCAGTTCCAGAAAATCCGTTCTTGAAGAATTGTTCTGAAAATAGGGATAACCCAGGGCCGCCAGTTTCAGGTTGATGTATTCAATGATACGTTTGGGTTTCGGAACCTCGTTGGCCCCGTCTTTTGTTAAGCCAAATGATTTTTTTAAATCCATGTGCGAATCTCTTTTTATTGGTCTTGTTGATGGGGGCACCTTCTTCGGGCCTTTGCACGGAAGTATATTGGTGCCGTTGTTGATGGTCTTGTTTTCCGGTCTCTTCCGGATGGCGGAAAGCGTTATAAATATCTGCAATTTCCAGGCCAATGGCAATACATGACCAGAAACAAACTTTGCTTAGTTTATAGATGAGCCCGGTCTAAAAAGCATCTTTATTGCCAAACTCTTCGTTGTTTGAAATTTTTGCATCGTCATTAACAATCAGTTTACTCCGGTGCAAAATTTTAAAACGACTCGATTTTGACAAAAATACCTTTTTATACCGCACTCATAGATAGAAACCAGATTTTGCTCCGGAAGTACCCGAAATAAACTTTTTGTTTTAATTTTCAGGGGATTTTCCGCAGGGGATGCGAAAATTTCCTGCAATGGTGCTTTGCCGGTGCCGCCTCAAGCAAAGATAATATTTTCTGTGGGCCTGTCAGTGAACAGTTACCAGTAATCTGTAATAAGTTACCAGTCAATTGCATACTTTTCACTGCTCACTGTTCACTGTCTTCTGATCAGTGAAAGCATTTTCGGCATCATAAGGGAATATGTCCTTAATGGGGCTTTCGGCAATACTGAGGACCTCAAAATCGACCACCATATCGGAGAGGCCTTTCATCAGGTTGTCGTAAGCTTCACGAACATTGTTGGCCATGACGAGCATCTGACTGTTCACCTTTTTTTCTTTTCCGGCTTTCTCGTCGATCGAGAGATGGCTGACTTTGCATTTGTACCAGCGGTCACCGTCATCATCGGGAAGGATTTCGCTGTAATCGGCCTTCCGGATGTTGGTGATGTGGAATTCTCCGCTGATCATGGATTCCATTTCATCATGTATGCGTTTTTCGGCTTCGGTGTATGACACGGCATCGACCAGGTAGGGTTCGGTGACTTTTTTCTCTTTGCCGGTGTTTTCATCGGTCTTGATGTAACGAACTTTGCATTCGAACCAGGTGTGTAGCATGTGAGTGTTTAAGTTTTTTGATGTGTTTTTTAGGAAGGGGCAAAGGTAATGAAAAAGTTAGGTCATTAGGTCATTAGGTCGGTAGGTCATTAGGTCATTAGGTTGGTAGGTCATTAGGTTGGTAGGTCATTAGGTCGGTAGGTCGGTAGGGCGATAGGTTGGTAGGAGGGATCTGTTGTTGGTTAAATGGTTGAATGGTTAATTGGTCAATTTGTTGCTTGTTGCTGGTTGCTTGTTGCTTGTTGCTGGATGCTGGTTGCTTGTTGCTTACTGAGGTGTTGAGGTGGAGGGGGGGTTGGTTAATTCGTTAATTGGTCAATTCGTCCGCTCGGCTCTGCCGCTTGCTTGCAAGAATTGGTTGTTGGTAGGTTCTTTGTACGGGGTCATTCTGAGCCTGCGAAGAATCTGTTGTAGGTCAATTGGTTAATTGGTTTCTTGTTGTCTGATGATGACTTATATGCTGATGTTTATGGCTGGAAATTACAATGTATTTCTT
>JAWOCV010000023.1:0-7042 GCA_046483585.1 Marinilabilia sp. | reverse complement strand
ATTCCTTTATGATATTGATGTGTGTGGAAGGCTCTGCCGATATTCTCTATCGTGATGAGCAGACCGAGCCCATACAGATGGGGGAGACCATTCTTGTGCCGGCCGAACTAAAAGAGATCAGGATAAAAGCTTCTGATTATTGCCGCATCCTCGAAATACATATGCCGCATCCGGATGATGGTAGTAAAGGTTAAATTTCAGTGTGAGCCCAAAACGTTTGCTGTTACTGAGAGTTCTGAACCTTTGTTTTTCTGAAGTGAGGAAAGATGTTGAATTCGTTGGTAATTTAGGCGTGAAAAATGTAAATTTATAAATTTGCAGGCTGTTTTGATTATTATTTCTTTTTTCCGGAATGATCTTAACCTGATTAATTCGGTAATGAGTCTGCTCCGAAAAGATTTGTTTTGTCAAAGCTGCTGTGCAGAAAGCTCAGGACGTATAAATTTTTTCATGGGTCCTTTTGCATGAGAATTTGGAGTAGCACCGCGCTCTTTAAAAAATAGGTTCATCACAAATTTTTGTGTACCTGGAATAAAAATGATTTCTAAAAAACTGAATACTTACTTAGAAAAATGGCTTACGCCATTTTGTTTATTTTAACCGCGAATTAAACGAATTCTTGCAAGCAAGCGGCAGAGCCGAGCGGAAAAGCTGTTTCACAGCTTTTTGAAAACGGCGAGGCCGTTTAGTCCGCACCTTTGGTGCGGCCAAAATTCGCAAAATTCGTTTAATTCGCGGTTAAGAAAAATAATTGCGAAGCAATTAATAATTTTAATATCATACGTTCGATTCTTGCTAAAATCAAAAGGGTAGGTACCCATTATTATGATGACCCAAAAAATAAGAGTTTGGATATAAGGGAATTTTAGGAAAGGACGCACAGATGCATATACATAAAGAAATGCAAATCGGACTTACCGCTTTGATATTCAGAAGAAAAGCTGGAGAACAAAATGATGTGTTAACCCCATAATTAGATATTACATGAAGGTACAAAAGTTTGGCGGAACATCGGTAGGCTCAGCCGACCGCATGAAAGAAGTGGCGGAACTGGTGACCAGACCAGGGCAAAAGATCGTAGTCCTTTCGGCCATGTCGGGCACCACCAATAGTCTTGTTGAAATTGCAAATTATCTGTATAAAAGAAATTTTGACGGGGCCAATGAAGTGGTTAATCGTCTGGAGAGAAACTACCTGAAAACTGTAGAAGGTCTGTTCAGTAAAGAGGAGTTCAAGCATAAAGGACTGGAGCTGGTGAAATCACATTTTGATTATATTCGCTCATTTACAAGGGATGTATTCACCGTATTTGAAGAGAAATCGGTGCTTGCCCAGGGTGAGTTGATCACCACTGCCCTGTTCAATTTTTACCTTCAGGAAAACGGACATGATTCGGTGTTGTTACCGGCACTTGATTTCATGCGAACCAATAAAAATAATGAACCCGATACTGTTTATATCCGCGAGAATCTTGAACGTATCCTGAATGAGCTTCCGGATACACGCATTTTCGTTACTCAGGGATATATTTGCCGCAATGCTTTTGGAGAGGTGGACAACCTTCAACGGGGTGGCAGTGATTATACGGCTTCACTTATCGGAGCGGCTGTCGGTGCTGAAGAGATCCAGATATGGACCGATATCGACGGGATGCATAACAATGATCCCCGCTATGTGGAAAATACCAGGTCGATTGCCGAAATGTCGTTTGATGAAGCGGCCGAACTTGCATATTTTGGTGCAAAAATATTACACCCTACCAGTGTTTTACCTGCCAAGCTAGCTAATATTCCCGTAAAAGTTCTCAATACCATGAATCCTGATGCACCGGGCACCACCATTTCATCATCCCATCATAAATACAGACTGACGGCTGTTGCAGCCAAAGACGGCATTACGGCGATCAAGATAAAATCGGACCGTATGCTTCTGGCACATGGGTTTTTACGCAAGGTGTTCGAGATATTTGAAAGTTTTAAAACCTCCATCGACATGATCACCACTTCAGAAGTGGGTGTTTCTGTTACCATTGACAACAACAGACATCTCGAAGAGATCATGGATGATCTGAGGAAGTTCAGTACCGTTGAGGTCGACTACGATCAGGTGATTGTTTGTGTGGTAGGTGATCTGGTGGCAGAAAACAAAGGGTATGCCAACCGTATTTTTGACGCTTTGAAGGATATTCCCATCCGCATGATCTCCTATGGAGGCAGTGAACACAATATTTCCCTTCTGATCAATGCCAGTGACAAGAGCGATGCCCTGAAGGCTTTAAGTACAAAACTGTTTTAAATTCATTTGCAGCTATGACTGAATTTCCTCTGGAAAAATTCAAGAAACTGGGAACACCATTTTATTATTATGATACCGAACTCCTGGACGAGACGCTTTCCCTGGTTAAGAAAGAGTCGCAGCGGTACGGCTTTCACGTCCACTATGCTATAAAGGCCAATGCCAATGACCGTATATTGCAGAAAATCCGTGAAAAAGGGTTTGGCATTGATTGTGTAAGCGGGTATGAAATACAGAAAGCTCTTGATATGGGATTCAGCCCCGAAGGCATCGTCTTTGCCGGTGTAGGTAAGGCTGATTGGGAGATTGAAAAAGCACTCAGGCATGACATATTCTGTTTCAACGTTGAATCACTTCCGGAGCTTGAGATTATTGATGAACTGGCCGGGAAAACCGGAAAAAAGGCAAGGGTTGCTTTTCGGATTAATCCCAATGTTCATGCCAATACCCACCATTATATCACCACCGGTTTGGATGAGAACAAATTCGGCATCAGTATGCCCGATCTGGAAGGGGTTATCAACCGGATGGAGAAAATGAAGAATGTACGCTTTGAGGGGATGCATTTCCATATCGGGTCACAGATCACCGATCTGGATAACTTTAAAGATTTGTGCATCAGGATTAATGAGCTTCAGGAGTGGTTTTTCTCAAGACATCTTTTTCCCCGTATTTTGAATGTTGGGGGCGGATTTGGCGTGGATTACGATCATCCCGACAGCAGTCCGGTTCCGGATTTTTCTCCTTATTTTCGGATTTTCAAAGATTTCCTGAATGTAAAACCCGGTCAGGAAGTCCATTTTGAGCTGGGGCGCTCACTTGTGGCCCAGTGCGGGAATCTTATATCAAGAGTTTTGTATGTCAAAGAAGGTGTTAAAACCAAATTTGCCATACTGGATGCGGGTATGACCGATCTGATGCGGCCCGCTCTTTATCAGGCCCGGCATGGGATTGAGAATCTGACAAATAAAGAAGGCGAAAAGGACAGGTACGACGTGGTTGGGCCCATTTGTGAATCCTCCGACAGTTTTGGGAAAGCTTTGGATCTTCCGGAGCTGAGACGGGGGGATCTGGTGGCCATCAGAAGTGCCGGAGCTTATGGAGAGGTTATGGTTTCACATTATAATTTAAGGGAAGAACCACTGGCATATTATTCCGACAAACTTTGAATGGATCAATATAACGGAAATGGAAGAGGATCGTAGCTCCGGCCGGTTTATTAAGCAGGGTCTCACTTAATGGCATCCCCGGTCATAATTCATAATCGACACAGGCCCTCTGATCCAGTATTTCGCGTATAACGGCAGCTGTTTTCAGATGTTCAGGATGCTCTGCATAGGCTTTCAGCCCTTCCATGGATTCGAATTCTGATGTCAGGGCAAGATCGAACGCTTCGGCCGGGTTGCAGTTGATGCCTGCTTCCATTTTTTTCAGGCTTTCAATCTTGCCGGTGAGTGCTTCCAGGTCGGCTTTTATGGCTTCCAGCTTCTGGGTTTTCTCTTTTTCGGGAAGATCTTCTCTGAATTTAAACAATACAATGTGCTTGATCATACAAACGGTTTTTGAAATGAGTAACCGGTTCTTTTCGTTACAATATCACGGTTTTTATTTATGTTCTTATCAACCCCGACTTAGCCTGAATAATCCGGGTTAAATAAAAATTCCTGTTTTGCTGCTTAATTTTGGATTAAAATTGATGTAATTTAGAGGCATAAAAATAGAAAAAAACCTGAATCTTTATATACTGTTTGATATGCTTAACCACATTCCAGTCGAAAAAGTGATGTACATCGACATCGAGACCGTTCCCCAGCATCCTTCTTTTGAACATTTGGATGAAAAGATGCAGGAATTATGGGAGGTCAAGTCTTCGAAAACGGCAAAAGATGATGTCACTCCAGATGAAGATTATGTCAGGGCCGGAATTTACTCCGAATTCGGGAAGATCGTTTGTATTTCAGCCGGTGTGATCAAACCGGTCGACGGCCATCGCACACTGAGGGTTAAATCTTTTTTCGGGGATGACGAAAAAAAATTGCTGACCGAGTTCTCCTCTGCCTTGAATAATTTCACATCCAATCCCGGGACAAACATTTGCGGGCACAATGTGAAAGAATTTGATTTTCCTTACATTGCCCGGCGGATAATCATCAACGGATTACCATTGCCTCCTGTTCTTGATGTGGCCGGCAAAAAGCCGTGGGAGGTAAATTTCATCGATACAATGGATCTATGGAAATTCGGGGATTACAAGCACTTCACCTCCCTCAATCTGCTCACTCATATTTTGGGCATTCCCACTCCCAAGGATGATATTGACGGCAGTCAGGTAGCTTCCGTATATTATGATGAAAACGATGTGGAGCGTATTGCCCGTTATTGTGAAAAGGATGTGCTGGCTACAGCTCAGTTGTTTTTGCGCCTCAAGGGGGAGCCATTGATGGATCCGGAGAAAATGATTTCTGTGTAAATCCCGGGCTTCAGGCTTCCAGAAAATATTTCACGGTTTTGACAAACAAGGAAGGCTGTTCGGCATGGATCCAGTGGCCGGCGTTTGGTATGGCTACGATTTGGGCGCCCGGAAAGAACCTGCTGATAATCATCTTGTCGTCTTCATGAATGTAAGGCGATTTTTCTCCTTTTATAAATACACTTTCCGGGACCTTTTGTTCCGGTTGCTGTTCAAGGTTCGAAAAACCGTTCATGATCTCTTCCATGTTTTTTTTGAGTGCATCGAAATTGATCTTCCAGTGGTATTGACCGTTTTTCTTTCTTTCCAGATTTTTCATCATAAAAGCCCGGAGCTGTTTAGTGGGAAAAGCCGGTTTCAAGGCCTTGTCAATCTCATTTCGGTCATTATACTTCGACGGATCAATGGCAGAAAGCGTGTCGATGATCTTTTTGTGATCGGCTGTGACTTCGGCATAATTGGTAAAGGAACCGTAGGATTTGGGGGCGATGTCCACCACAATAAGTTTCTCCACCATTTCGGGATGTTCCAGGCTGAACCGCATCACCGTCTTGCCTCCCATGGAGTGTCCCATCAGAATGGCCTTTTCGATGTTTTTTTTCTGCATGAGTGTCAGAAGGTCATCGGCCATGGCCTGATAAGTATGGGTTTCGCTGTGTGGAGATTGGCCGTGGTTTCTCTGGTCGACCATTATGACCCTGAACTCATTTTCCAAAGCTTTTGCCACCGAAAGCCAGTTGTCGGAGGCACCGTAAAGTCCGTGGACAATAATGATGGTTTTCTCTCCGCTGCCCCTTTCTCTATAATATAACTGCATGATTTATTACTCTTTTTTCAGAAGTTCTTTATACATGCTGATGGTCAATTCCAGCCCATAGTATAAGGCGTCACTGATGAGGGCATGCCCGATAGAAACTTCCTTTATAAAGGGGATCTTTTCATTAAAGAATTTCAGGTTCCGAAGGTTTAGGTCATGTCCGGCATTGATGCTGAGTCCTGATTTCCGGGCCAGGTTGGCAGCTTCAACAAATGGGGCAATGGCTTTTTCAGGGTCCTTTTCATATTGGGCGGCATAGGGTTCGGTGTACAATTCCACCCTGTCGGTGTTCGTTTTGGCCGCATTTTCTATGAATGCCGGAGTTGTGTCGATAAAGATCGACGTCCGGATGCCATACTCTTTGAGGTCACCGATAACATCCTGCAAAAAAGAGAGGTGCGTGATGGTGTCCCATCCCGAATTGGAAGTAATGGCTTCGGGGGGATCGGGCACAAGGGTTACCTGATGTGGTTTTACATGCCTGATCAGTTTCAGGAACTGGGGCGAGGGATATCCTTCTATATTAAATTCGGTCTTGATGATGCGACGGATTTCATGAACATCACTGTATCGGATGTGACGCTCATCGGGACGGGGGTGCACGGTTACACCATCGGCACCGAATTCCTGAACATCGATGGCTGTTTGTAATACATCGGGGATATTGCCTCCACGCGAATTCCTGAGTGTGGCTATTTTATTTATGTTTACGCTGAGTTTTGTCATAGCAGATTAAGTACGGGTTGATTTTATAACGTTCGCATTAATGTTCTATACCCAGGTGTCATTTCAATTTATGCGACATTTTATCATGACACGAGACTGGTGTTTGGTTTTTATGGTTTTAGCCTGAACTATTGACTTCGTCGAACTTCGTTTCATAAATTATTTCCCTTATGGATAATCCGGGTTAAATTTGAAGGTATATTTTCGAAACATTCATGGCAAAAAAATTAAGATGCCGGTAACAATAGATCGTTGAATTTTCAGATTCAATATAAATCATACAACACTGAAAGTCAGTATTGTAATGCATAAATATTTGATTTTAAAATGTGTGCAAAAGTTTAACAGATTATTGGTGCCAAAAAGAGCTCTTTTAATAACGGACTTATGTATAGGTTAAAACGAAAATATACACCAATCGTTCAATCAAATTCCAATTGTGGCACTTAAATTGACGTATTTTTTTAAAATAATTGTATATTAAGTGTTTGAACGTTGATCAAACCCGGTGAAAAATGATGGTCTGCTATCGTAACAGCAGCCGCCAATGCTGGTTTTGATGTAAAGTTGTAAAGGTACAAAGTATTTTCTGAAAGGACATTTTATGCTGGCAAAAGATTTATTATCAGATGTTGTTCCGGCGCTGAAAACTTCAGACAGCGGATTGGATGCTTTGGGCTGGATGGAAGCTTTTAGAGTTTCACATCTTCCTATTGTAAACAATCGTGTTTTTC
>JAWOCV010000275.1:0-5686 GCA_046483585.1 Marinilabilia sp. | reverse complement strand
GCTAGCTTTGCCATGCTCGTTTCGTATAAAATATATTTGGGACCTTCTGAAAAAATCAGCAGCTCAATTTTTCATTTCTTTATTGATTTTCTTTTTGGCATTGCCCCAAAAAGAAACAAAAAGGTCTAGTCCGTTTAAACCTATCAGCCCGCGAAAGCCAAAATTTCCGGCCATTGCGCAAGGCCGTGACAGTCCCCCATTTTGGCTTCCCTCTATCCGCCGGCCCGGAAAACGGACAGGCCACCCCGCCGTTTGAATACTAAAATATTTAGCTTTTTTGAAACCTTCACTTAAAACAGAAAAATGCTAAAATTATATATTGAAACTTTGTTTTGGAACAAGAAGTGCGAAGTTATTTCCGATTTTAAACAAAAACCTTGCACTACCCCTAATGAACCACCGTCATAATATCCTCACAATAAGTGGAATAATTATTTTTCAGCAAACCTTATTCAATTCATTGTCCGAATGCAACCTGCCTGACGTTTTACCGAAAAGGCTCTATTTTCTAAAAAAAAATTTCCTTAATAATCAGAATCTGCCTTTCATTAAGTCTGACAGGAAGGCTTGCACGCGAGAATTTATACACTTTCTTATTGTGGCAAACCTTACCATGCTCGTTTAACTTCGTACAAAGATACAAAAATAGAGGAAAAAACCACCAAATTACAAGGCAATCAACCCCTGGCGCGGAAACAGGCCGGATCAGGAAGATTCAGCCATCTCACGGAGCTTCCGGTTAGCGGCTTCAGATCCGTAAGATCGGCATTTTGCACAAGCAACAACCCGGGGGCCAACCCGGGCTCAAGAGCGCCCGCACGTGAAAGACCGGAAACACGGGCAGATTCCAAAGTGATCAGGGTCAGTAAACGGGAAAAGGGCACAGTTGGCTCAGATAAAGCAAAAGTTTTGACGCGTTCCCAGAGGGGTTCCGTGCTGCCGCAGATGGCCTCAGGGGTGCCGGCCGGCAAATCAGGGGTCCGGACCACAAGAGGCCATGCATTCCCGGCAGGGAGGATTGCAGGAACCTCCGAAACACCAAAGACCATGGTCCCCCGGGCAAGATGACGGTTAAAGAAACGGGGGTCAGCACCGGCCAAAAATCCCTCATTCTGTAAAAAGAGATCCACAAACCCGGGAACAAGAATCCCTGAAAAAAAACGAACACCGGCCTGTTCCCTCATGCCCTCCGGAAAGAGATCCACCCCTGTTACCAGACCGTCTTCGCGAAGGGTGATTACAGGCCATTTGAGAAAACGGCCCCCGGGCGAAAGCATGTAATGGGCGGCAAACTTCAGGTTCTTCATCGTTCCGGGAGATCTGTTTTCTCAATGCCGGGAATTTCCTCACGCGCCTCTTCTTCTTCAGAGGTCAGATGTTCAAGTCGTATTCTGGAAAATTCAATGCCGGTTACTGTGGTGGTGTCGTGCTCGAATAAAAAGCCGGAAACCTTTTTGACCGGTCCGATGGTATCAAGGTTCAGGGTTATGGTGGCCGTTTTCGGCTGAAAAGTTTTCTCCAGTTCATAGGTGACGGTATCGGATATGGTATCGGCATAATGGGCCATCATGGCCATATGTCCTTCCCTGGTCAAATCCTCCCTCAGAAACTTGTAATAAACCGAAAGCCTGAGGTTGCCCTCATTCAGCGAATCCAGTTCAATACTGAAAGGAAGTCTGGGATCGATGGTATCGTCAGGGTCCACCATCAGTGTTCTTTCCTTCTCCCACAGGTCGACGACCTCAGGAACAGTATCCGCTTTTTCTTCTGCCTCCCTCATCTCCCGGTTCAGCTGGGCCTCCCGGCTGTTCAACTGAACGATGATGCGATCATAAACTCTCTGGTAATGATACGGATGAGCAGCGTACCACTTGCGGATGGTATCGAACTGATCTCTTGACAGATCATGCTTCTCAAGCACCTGACTGTAATATCCCGGAATAGCGTCATCGGACATAACGTCAATCGAACTTTCCCCTCCCTGGGTAATGAGGTTTTCAGTCACGTAGAGATCTGTGAGGATCTCTGCCATTTCTTCCTCATCGGGAAACTCACGGGGAACTTTTTCCCGGGGGCTGCAGGCCACAGTCATCAACACAAGGATCAGCGGCACCAAACCCGGAAGGAAATGTGTTTTTAATATTTTTATTATTGATTGCATGGAGAATTTCATCTCGTTGTATTTGTTTTTGTTGGTTCTTTGCAATAGATCGTTAGATTTTTAGATTTAAGATTCCTGCCTACCGGCAGGCAGGTAAGACAATTCATATATCGTTGATAATCACCATTTTGACAAAAACAGTATTTTGATCTTAAACAATTGAATAACAAATACTTGCAAAATCTTAACGGAGTATTGTTCTTTGGTTATGTCACAAAAAGAGAACAACCCTTCTTCCAGCTTCCAGCTTCGAGCTTTCAGCTTCCAGCCTTGAGCTTCGAGCTTCGAGCTTCCAGCCTTGAGCTTTGAGCTTCCAGCTTCCAGCTTCCCCGGCGGCTTGAGTACGAATATCTAAAAATCTAACGATCTTTTGTAATTCACCTCACTTATGTTCTTCCATGATTTTCACCATGAAATGCTCCCCGGATGATCACATCCGCGATTCTTTGGGCCGTGTGTCCGTCCCACAGCTCAGGTACGTGGGAGTTTTCGCACTTGCCTGCCAGGTATTGCCTGACCATTTCATCTGCTTTGTTGATGTCCTCCCCCACCAGACAATTGGTGCCCTGCTCCACCGTTACGGGCCGCTCTGTATTGTTTCGCAGAGTGATACAGGGAACGCCCAGCCAGGTGGTTTCTTCCTGTAATCCTCCACTGTCTGTCAGCACAAACTGTGCCGATCTCAACAATCTCTGAAAATCGATATACCCCTGCGGGGAAATGATGTTTAGCGCAGGATGAGCTAACGGATCGGAAAAACCGGGCAATCCGGAACTCTCCAGTTGCTTCAGCGTGCGCGGATGCATGGGAAAGACCACCGGAATGCGGTTTGAAAGATTCCGCAGCCAGCTCATTATCGCCCCGAGACGCTCAGGGGCATCCACATTGGAGGGTCGGTGCATGGTCACCAGGGCAAATCCTTTATCAGCAAGTCCGAAACGCTCCAGCACGTCCGAATCATCAATCTTTTCACGGGCATAGACCAAACTGTCGATCATCACGTTGCCCACCAGCCACACTTTTTCATCCGGGACATTCTCGCGTCTCAGATTGTCCATCCCCGAAGGCTCGGACACAAAGAGCAAACCGGCCACAGCATCGGTTACCAGCCGGTTGATCTCTTCGGGCATACTCCGGTCAAAACTTCTCAGACCGGCTTCCACATGAGATACTCTGATCCCTCTTTTGACCGCCACCAGCGAACAGGCCATGGTAGAATTAACATCCCCCACGACCACCACGTCATGGGGTTGTTCCCTGTCCAGCACCTCATCAAAACGGGCCATGATGTCCGCCGTCTGCCGGGCATGTGTTTGCCCTCCCGCATTGAGGTTATAATCGGGACGGGGCAATCCCAGATCCTCAAAAAAGACCCCGTTCATATTGTCGTCGTAATGCTGCCCGGTATGAACCACAATCACCTGAACACCCTCCCTTTGCGAAAAAACACGCCAGAGTGGTGCTATCTTAACGAAATTGGGCCGGGCCCCGGCCACCAGGATAATTTTCTGCATGACTGAGATGATTTGCCATTGCCGTGAAGCATGGTGCGGATGGTTTGTTATGCAAAGATAAATTTATAATTTACCCGGTCACAAAAAAGAAAGCCATTCCGTCACGTTTGACAAAATGGCTTTCTGTTGTCCTGTTTTTTAATTTTAAACCAGTTAAATACATGAGAAAAGCATGCCAAAAAGTTGAAAAGCTGGTGGTTTTAAGGAATTTTAAATTCTGGATTTTGTAATCCTCTTGTTATGAGATGAGTCAATTTCAGAATGCCAGACCGCCGGGGCCGTGTTGTGTTCGTAAACGGACGGCGGGTGTCCGCGAGTGGGCAGAATTCACAGCTTCGCAGAAATCCCACCGCCAACAGTGTTCCCGGTCACTCAAACCGAATGGCCTTAACGGGTGAAATCCGGGCCGCCAGGTACGAGGGGCCGATCATCATCAAAAAGATGGCCAGTACGGCACCGGCGTTGAGAAGCACGATGTGCAGCAGGGAGAGGTGTATGGGAACGGTATCGAGAAAATAGTTGTCGGGATCGAGCTTCAGAAAACCAAACCGGGACTGAAGCCAACAAACGGACAATCCCACCAGATTGCCCCAGAAGAGCCCTCTCAGGGCGATTCGCGCAGCCAGGGCCAGAAACACCTTGCGGAGCGACCAATCGGCTGTGCCCAACGCTTTCAGTATGCCGATCATATTGGTGCGTTCGAGGATGAGAATGAGAAGTCCTGTGATCATATTAAACCCGGCCACCAAAACAATGAGAACAATGATCACCACAATGTTCATATCCAGGAGATCGAGCCATCCGAATATCTGGGGCTGGGTTTGCTTGATCGTGCGCGTTCGCAGCATGTCCCCCTCCGATGAGATATGCCCCGAAACAATGTTGGAAACTTCACTGCCGGTGGCCATGATGGATTCAAAATCATTGGTAAGCAGTTCATAACCCGATATCTGGTTCTCTTCCCAGTTGTTGAGCCGCTGCACCTGCCGGATGTCTGTCAGCACAAAGGTCTCATCCAGCTCGGGCAAATGGCTGTCGAAAATGCCTTCCACAGTAAAATTGCGGGCCCGGATCTGATCTTCGAAAAAATACATGGGTGCTTTATCACCCACTTCCAGCTGCAGCATCCGGGCGATATCATCGGATATCAGTATTCCGTTGGAGGTCCTGTCCTCCTCCATGACAATGGTATCGCCTTCCTGTATGATGGTGCGAAAAAATGTCCAGTCGAATTCCTTCCCGACACCCCTGAGCACCAGTCCCTGCATTTCGGCATCGGTCTTCATCAGGCCGGGTTTGGTTGCAAAGCGCTGGACGTGACGAACCCCGGGCACTTCCTTCATCTGCTCCACAAGCATGGAATCTTCTTCTATGGGATTGGTCTGGTAACTCTGGTTGAAGTCGTAACTGATCACCTGAATGTGACTCCCAAAGCCGATGATCTTTTCACGGATCTCTTTCTGGAAACCCAGTCCTGTAGCCAGTGAGAGGATCATCACCACCATTCCCAGGATGATGCCGGCAACGGCCACCTTAACCACGGGTCCGGCCAGCTTTTTCCCGGAAATTCCGCCGGAACTGATTTTATTGACGATGAAGCGTTCGAGTTTCATAGTTAAAAAAAGAGGGCCTCCCCTTGCCCCTCCCCGGGAGGGGAATTGGGGAACGGGGTGTTGTTACAGTTTTGTTGTAAATTAAAATTAACCGGGTGTTTTATTGTCCCTTTTTCAATAGTCCGTTAAACTTTTGCAGGAACCTTTGATTCAATTGTTTATACTTCAATAACTCTTTCAGTCAAAATGCAGATTTTCAGCATTATATTAGAGCTTGCTGAAAAAGTTATTTAGTTGCAATTTGCGGGAGAAGCCGGCTTAAAGCCGGCTGGTAAGTGAGCTTAGCCGCAATTTATGAACACCCCGATAAATCGGGGTGCTATTCTCATAGATTCTTCTATATCAAAAGAATTTGTATCATATGAGATTAGCACCCTGCTTTAGCAGGGTGTTTCAAA
>JAWOCV010000201.1:0-4443 GCA_046483585.1 Marinilabilia sp. | reverse complement strand
TCGGGGCTTGCAGGCGGCTTACCGAAAAAGGGGCCAACGGGATAATTCTGGAGACAGCTGAAATGGCTTTTGAAGCATTTAAAACCGATGCCATCAGGATTATGGCTTTGAACGGGGTAATGTTCGCGACCTGTGGTTATCATCCGGGGTTCGAGTTGCTTCCGGAAAGAACTTTGATCTATAGCAGGGAGAATATTGAAGAAATGTCGGAGGAGATCATGACCATACTGACGTGATCGTGATGTGTGAGGATTCGTCGTTTGACTGGAAGATAAAAAAGGAACTCCGTTTCCTCTTCTGAAGAGTTTATGAGAGGAAACGGAGGACAGGCTTTTATTGACCGGTTGATTTAGGCTAAGACAGTGCTTTACCGGTATTGTTTTTCCAGTTTTGAATTCAGAAATTCAGGATTTTGTAAGCCAGGGAGAAAGTTAGGTTATTGTTGACCCTTTCAAGATCAGTTGAGGAAGCATCGCTGAGGCCCCAGGAGTACCTGACATCAAAGTTGAAACTCCCGAGTTCAATGCCGCCCCCTGCCTGAAAGCTCCACTGGGCTGTTTCCATGTTTTCTGAGAAATTCTCGGTATTGTTGATGTCCGACCATTTGTCATCTTCATTAACACTGAATGAAGCGGCCGGTCCTCCAACACCGTAGATGTTTAAGACCTTCAGATCGATGAGGCGCAAATGAGCCAGAAGAGGAATATCCCAGGTGTGGTAAGTACTTTCAAGAGATATGGTCTCCTGGGAAGTGGTTGACACATCTGTCTGGCCCCCTTTTTTGACATACAACAGCTCTGGCTGAAATGAGAGATTGTTGATCAGATTGATGCGGGCAAAAGCCCCGAGTTGTAGCCCGCCTATGGCCTCGTCTTTCGCGTCTTCATAAGTATATTCTTCCTGACCTGAGATGATTTCAGAGGCATTGTCGGTCCTGAATTTAGATGAATTGTAGCCGGCTTTCACGCCGAGTGCAAATTTGTCCTGGGCATAAGTTTGAGCTATAAAGGCCATTCCGATGAAGATGGCAGCCAATAACAATGTTTTTTTCATCATAACGCAGTTTTTTTTGATTTTTGGTCGGGGTTTATTATATGGTTTAAAGGTAAGAATTTATGATGGAAATGTATAGTAATCCAGTTTGTCATGTGTAAACTGAGTTGAGTGTAAACGTTTTGCCCGGTGCCGTTGTATGCCTGTAAGAATTTGGGTGTAAGTAAAATATTTCTTGTGCTGTTCCGGATTTTTTAAGAAATTTTTTGTAGTTGCAAAATGTCCTTTTTCCAACTTTGTTTATTTTAATACCTTGGAGAACTTTTTTGATGTTTTTTTATTTTCTTATTATCGCCGATGCTTTATGCTTTGGTTTTCCTTAAATGGAATTATTGATAGAACGCAGGTGAATTGACTAAATTGTGAAAAACGGATTTATATTGAAATGTTTTCTCATATTATGGATTACTGTTTGTTTGGCAGGGTCTTCTGTTTTTGCTTCCGGTGGCAACAGTGGAGACGATGACCGTATTACGCTCAGGGGGCATGTTAAAGATGCCAGTAACGGGGAGATGCTGACCGGAGCTACAGTAGCTGTAAAAGGTACCGGCAATGGCACGGTAACCAATGCATACGGTTTTTTTTCGATCTCCCTTCCACCTGGCGAGCATGTTCTTTCATTTGGATTTGTGGGGTATGAAACTTTTGAAATGGAGGTAGATGCCAGTGACAGGGTGACCGTAGAGCTTGAGCCCCGTAGCGAGACCATTAATGAGGTGGTTGTGACCGGGTCTGAAGGAGCCGGTTCGTCGCGATTTCCGATGCTTGGGTTTGAACAGATGAAATCTTCATCCATCAGTCGAATGCCGGTTTTGATGGGGGAGACCGACCCCATGAAAGCCGTTCAGATGTTGCCCGGGGTTTCAGCCACCAGTGAAGGATCCAGTAATTTTACTGTAAGGGGAGGTAATCCCGATCAGAATCTGTTGTTGATGGACGAAGCCATCGTTTACAATGGGGGGCATTTGCTTGGTTTTTTCTCGATATTTAACAATGATGCCATAAAAAGTCTGGATCTTTACAAAGGAGATTTTCCGGCGTCACAGGGGGGGCGTTTGTCATCTGTTCTGGATGTGCGCACCCGCGACGGGAACATGAAGAAATTTTCAGGGAAAGCAGGTGTTGGACTTATCTCGAGTCGTTTGACACTGGAAGGTCCTCTGAAGAAAGACAAAGCATCGTTCCTTTTGAGTGGCCGGCGATCGTATGTGGACATGTTTTTGCCTTTCGCTCGTGATGAAAACATCCGGGACAACCAGTTGTATTTTTATGACAGCAATCTTAAAGTGAACTGGATTGCCGGTGAAAACAATCGTTTCTTTCTGAGCGGATACATGGGGCGGGATGTTTTCTCCGATGAGCTGGCCCGGCTTGATTTTGGGAATAATACCTTTACATTTCGATGGAATCATGTTTTTTCATCCTCCTTATTTGCCAATTTTACGCTTGTAAAGAGCCGGTACGATTATTTTCTGGGGACCTCCGAGAATGACTTTGAGGATATGGAATGGGCTTCGGAGTTTAACGACCATATGTTGGGGTCCGATTTCACCTGGTTTATCTCACCTGGTCATACCCTGCGTTTTGGTGGGCGGAGCATTTTTCACCGCATCGATCCCGGAACGGTTTCGGGACCGGATGAAAATTCTCTTTTCAAAGAGGTGGAGTTGCCGCGGAGTAATTCACTGGAACACGGTTTGTATGTCACCCATAAAGGGGAGCTTGCTCCGTGGCTGAATCTTCGGTTAGGATTACGATATTCGCTGTTTCAGAATATTGGACCCGGTCAGAGTTTTGTGTATGATGATGATTATGAAGTGACCGATACGCTCAATTATTCTTCCGGGGATGTTTACAATTCTTATGGAGGGTTTGAACCTCGTGTCGGCTTATCGGTTTTCCTGACGCCGCGGTTTTATGGCAAAATGAGTTACAGCCGGACGCGTCAATATATCCAGCTGGCCAGTAATTCTACCTCTTCAACACCATTGGATGTGTGGTTTCCCGCTTCCCGGAACATCGAGCCCCAGCTTTCCGACCAAATTTCACTGGGCTTTTTCCGTAACTCGCGCAATGGCGTATTTGAGCACAGCATTGAGTTTTTTAACAAATGGATGCAGAACACCATCGATTTTAAAGACCATCCTGATCTGATCCTGAATGAGACCATTGAAGGGGAAGTGCGGTCGGGGATGGCCTGGGCCAGAGGGATGGAGTTGATGACTCGCTGGAATACTTCCCGGTTTCACGGATGGGCCGGATATACACTGTCGAAATCGGAGCGGGTGGCTCCTGATATCAACGAAGGCCGTCCGTATCTTTCTCCGTATGATCACACACATGATTTTTCGTTGTACATGAATTATAAGATATCTCCACGATGGACATTTTCCGGAAATTGGGTGTATTATACAGGCGCCCCGGTGACGATGCCAGTAGGACGGTACGAGGTGGGCGGGGATATCGTCCCTCTTTATTCAGAGCGGAATGCTGAAAGAATGCCCGATTATCACCGTTTAGATCTTTCGATGACCCTTCACGGAAAAAAAGGGGGAGATAAGGGTGGAGAATGGGTTTTTTCTTTGTATAATGCTTATGGCCGGAAAAATGCCTGGGCCATTAATTTTACTAATGAAGAGGAAGAACAGTATAAAATCCGGGCCGAAAAGACCTATTTGTTTTCGGTTGTTCCTTCGGTTTCGTATACGTATAAGTTTTGATGTGAAGGATAGTTGAGTCCGCTCCGGGAAAATTTGTTTTGTGTTTGGCCGGGGCATCCTCGAAGGGAAGACTCAGGCTTTGAATTTTAATTTTTTGCAAATGATAAGCAATTGGTTTGAAAAATATGGATGTGGCTACTCCAAAAGGCCTGTGGCCGGATCGGAATTACCACTGGGGAAGCTGTTCTTCGCAGCTCTTCTGTTTGGGCTTTTTCTTGGGGGGGGCTGTACCGAAACCATTGATCTGGAGCTGGAATCCACTTCACGACGACTGGTGGTAGACGGGATGGTCACCAATCAGAAAAATGTACATTTTGTCCGGCTCTCCGAATCGGCTTCTTTTTTCAGTGACTCGGCCTCTTCCCCTGTTAGCGGAGCTGATGTGACCATCACAGACGGGCAGTATGTTGAATACCTGGAAGAGGCCTCTGAATTGGCCGGGTTTTACATAACATCGAGTGACTTCGAAGGCGTTCCGGGCCGGACTTATACTTTAATGATCCAGGATGTGGATATTGACGGAGACGGAGAGTATGAAACCTATTCGGCTTCTTCGGATATGCCTCCTGTTTCTCCGCCCGATTCGATAGATATGGTTTACGACGACAACTGGGAGATATGGAAGGTTCTTCTGTATGCTTCGGATAACCCCGATAGAAAGGATTTTTAT
>JAWOCV010000188.1:0-8574 GCA_046483585.1 Marinilabilia sp. | reverse complement strand
TTAGATTCAAATGGCAGAAATAGTTGTTGAACCTATTGAACGATATGCACTGAATGCCAAGAGACGTGAAAAGACTCTTTTCTCAAAAATTGGCGTTGTCGGTTGCGGTCACGAAGGACAAAATATTGTTCGTATTGCTGCCTGGCATGGGATTGAGGTTATATTCATTGAATTAAGTGAAGAAAAGATCCAGCAATCTCTTGATAACATCAGCCGGGAACTGGACAGCAGGATTGAAAGCTGGGGTCTTACATCCGGGGAGAAGAGAGCCATTTTGGGCCGGATTAAAGGCTCTCTTGATTTTCAGGATCTGGGCGGCTGTGATTTTGTGATCGAAGCTGTGCGGGCTGATGAAAGAACCGGTATACGCAGCATTGATGCCAGGAAGGATGTCTTTCATAAAATTGAACAGGTGGTCGATCGTGATGCCATTATTGCCACCAACGCAACTACTATAATTATTACGGAACTGGCCAGTGAACTGGAATATCCACACCGGTGTATCAGTCTTCATTTCTTTATTACATCTCCGGAGGCACGCATCATTGAAGTTGTCAAAGGCCTCTATACCACTGATGATGTTTATCAAAAGGTTTTCACATTTGTAAAACTGATCAACCGGGAGGTGATACCTGTGGAGGAGTCAGCTGGATTGGTCAGTATCCGGCTTTTTGTGACGTTACTGAATGAAGCCTGTGAAGCTTTGATGGAAGGGGTGGCCACCGCCGAGAATATTGATAAGACTATGATCATCGGCATGGGTATGCGATTTGGACCTTTCCAGATGGCCGATATTGTAGGGCTTAACAAGATTGAAAAATGGATGGAAAACCTCTATGATGAATTTGGAGGACCCAAATATAAGGCTTCACCTTTGATAAGACGATTGGTAAGGGCAAAACGTCTGGGTGTCCAGACCGGCCACGGATTTTTCAGATATGATGCCAACGGTAATAAGATTGGTGAATAGAAATGAATGTTTTACAGCTGATGATGATTACATTTATCTTGCTGTCAAAAAAATATTATAATGAAGGTATTAGTACTCAATTGCGGTAGTTCATCCATAAAGTACCAGTTGTTTAAAATGGTTGGTGCTTCATGGGATGTATTGGCCAAAGGTGGTGTGGAAAAAGTTGGTTTAAAAGGATCTTTTCTGAAACATGAAAAAACTTCAGGTGAAAAGGTGCTTTTGGAAGGAGAAATTCTGGACCACCAGACCGGCATCGATTATATTTTAGGTGTACTCATAAGTGGGCGACACGGTTGTATTAAAGATTTGGATGAAATTGATGCCGTGGGACACAGAGTTGTTCATGGCGGAGAGATGTTCAATTCAAGTGTTTTTATTACGGAGGAAGTGATCCAAAACATGAAGGAATGCATTGAGCTGGCCCCGCTGCACAATCCGCCTAACCTGAAAGGGGTCGAAGCCATTTCATCATTGTTGCCTGATGTACCGCAGGTGGCGGTTTTTGATACAGCCTTTCATCAAACCATGCCCAAATATGCTTATATGTATGCCCTCCCTCAGGCGCTTTATAAAAAATACGGTATCAGGCGTTACGGTTTTCACGGAACCAGTCATCGCTTTGTGAGTGGTCGCGCATGTGAAATTCTGGAGCGCGACTATAATTCCCAGAAGATCATTTCCTGCCATTTGGGAAATGGTGCTTCAGTTACTGCCATAAACAAAGGAAAATCCATGGATACATCTATGGGATTCACTCCGGTCGAAGGTTTGATGATGGGCACCCGTTGCGGGGATCTGGACGTGGGAGCGGTGACTTACGTAATGGATAAAGAGACCATTGGTACCCGCTCGGCTTCAACCCTCTTCAATAAACACAGTGGAATGCTGGGCGTTACAGGTATTTCCTCGGATATGCGGGAGATTGAAGAGGCGGCCTCAAAAGGAGATGAAAGTGCTGTCCTGGGGCTTGAGATGTATGCATACCGGATAAAAAAGTATATCGGAGCTTATGCTGCTGCCATGGGAGGCGTTGATATCCTGGTTTTTACTGGAGGTATCGGAGAAAACGGAGATACCGTCCGCAGTGAGTCTTGCAAAGGTCTTGATTTTCTGGGTATAGAACTTGATGAGTCCAAAAATGAGGGGCTCAGGGCCAAAGAAATGGATATCAGTAAACCCGGCAGTAATGTGCGGATTATGGTCGTACCAACCAATGAAGAACTTGTGATTGCCCAGGATACCAGGGAAATTGTTGAAGAACTGGCCAATAGATAGAGATACCTGATATTTGTCGTGTTGTTTGCATTGGCTTTTCCGTATTTATACACGGTTTTATGGCCTGACTTAATGACCGATCCCTAAATTCAATAGTCCGTTTTTAAAAGCCTAAACGCAGAAACTTGTCTGTTGTTTGTTATATCGGCAACCAGTCATTACATTGGATAATATCCTGAACAATAAATTTTACTTTTGATAACCCGCCGGCGGGCGCAATGATGCAATGTCTTTATTATCAGACAATTGCGAACAATGGTTGATAATGCTTAAATAACTCTTTATCAAGAACCTTTGATTCAATTGTTTACATTTCAACATCTCTTTTTTCCAAAATGCAGATTTTCAGTATTATATGATTCATCTTAAATCTTAAATCTAACGATCTATTGAAGTAAATAAGGTATGTTCAAACATTTATCAGAACTTGAGAATCTTGTTGGTTCTTCGGTGAAACCTCCCAGGAAACTGGCGTTGGCCGTTGCACAGGATTATTTCTCGCTTAACGCCGTTAGTCGTGCCTACCAGGCCGGATTCATTGAACCTGTTTTAATCGGGGATCATGAGGAGACTTTTCATATCATCCATGAACACGGATATAAGCTCGATAATGTGACATTTATTGATGAGCCCGATGCCGCGAAATGTGTCGAAATTGCCGTTAAAATGGTTCATACCGGTGAGGTTGATATTCTGATGAAGGGAAAAGTTGCCACACCGGTTTTACTTCGTGGCGTTCTGAATAAGGAATGGGGATTGCGTACCGGTCGCCTTCTTTCTCATCTGGCTTTTTTTGAGGTTCCCACTTACCACAAACTTATTGCGGTCACCGATGTGGCGATGAATATCGCTCCCTCACTCCGGGATAAGATATCCATCATCGAGAATTCGGTGGAATATCTCAATACCCTTGGTATTGAAAAACCCAAAGTTGCCGTTTTGGGAGCTATTGAGATGGTAGATGAGAGCATGCGGGCGACAACCGATGCTGCCCTCCTGAGTAAAATGAATCAACGGGATCAGATCAAGAACTGTCTTATTGACGGGCCACTGGCCTTCGATAATGCTGTAAGCTTTGAAAGTGCTCATCATAAGAACATAAAGAGTGAGGTGGCCGGCGATACCGATCTGCTTCTGATGCCTGATATTGAGGTTGGCAATGTGCTCTATAAAAGTCTTGTCTTCTTTGCCAATGCTAAAGTGGCTTCTGTCATTCTGGGGGCATCTGCTCCCATCGTTCTGACATCCAGGAGTGACACTGAAGATAGTAAATTTTACAGCATTTTACTTGCCGCCCTTGCGTAATCCGCTATTTTGTTGTGAACCAACGGGTTCTGTTTTAGTCTGAATAGAAAGAACCTTTCCATAAAAGACTGTTATTGAGAAGGGCTTTGTCAGGCTGTTTTTATGTGGAGCAGGAATGCTCCATAGGGTGCAAATTGTTTTTTTATAGATTAATAGATTAATTGAAAATTTTAAAAGGAACATGGAGAAATTTAACATTCTGGTCATTAACCCTGGCTCAACATCAACGAAGATTGCTGTTTATGAGAATATTAAGTCTATTTTGCTGAAGACATTGCGACACTCTCCAGACGAGTTGTCCAGGTTTAACGATATCCCCAGCCAATATGAATTCAGAAAGGAGGCCATTTTAAATGAGCTCATTGCCGCCGATATAGAAATAGATAAAATTGATGCTGTTGTTGGCCGGGGCGGGCTTTTGCGTCCCATTCCTTCTGGTGTTTATGAAGTCAACGACAACATGAAGGAAGATTTGAAAAACCGGAGTGGCAAACAACAACATGCCAGTAATCTGGGTGGCCTTATCGCTGATGATATTGCGCGGAGTTTGCCAAAAGCAAGGGCTTTTATTGCCGATCCTGTGGTGGTGGATGAACTTCAGGATGTGGCCCGTGTTACCGGACTTCCAGAATTGCCTCGTCAATCGATATTTCATGCGCTTAATCAGAAAGCCGTAGCGCGTAATTATGCCCGTTCTGTGGAGCGACCTTATGAAGATTTGAATCTGATTGTTGCTCATTTGGGAGGAGGCATTTCTGTCGGGGCGCACCGGAAAGGGAATGTTATTGATGTGAATAATGCTTTGGACGGATACGGACCTTTTTCTCCTGAACGGGCAGGTACTTTGCCTTCAGGTGGATTGGTTGACATGTGTTTTGACAGTAAATTTTCGCATGATGAAATGCGGAAAAAAGTGACCGGGCAGGGAGGTCTGATGGCCCACCTTGGCACCAATCAGGCCCACGAAGCTGAAGAGATGGCTTTGAATGGAGATCAACATGCAGATCTGGTCCTCCATGCTATGGCATACCAGGTGGCTAAAACCATTGGCGGATGTATGGTCGTACTTAAAGGGGAGATTGATGCGGTGTTACTTACAGGGGGCATGGCGCAGAATGATACTGTGGTGAACTATATTCGTCAGTATATCGACTGGATCGGGAATATTAAAATCTATCCCGGCGAAGACGAGATGTCGGCCCTTGCAATGAATGCCCTTGAAGTATTGAGAGGCGAAAGAAAGTGTAAAGAATATTAAAGCGTGGGATAGGATTTCATTTTTCTGTTTTGGAATCGATTTGCCGGATGTATTTTTGAACCTCTCTGAAAAAAAAATTATAAGCTTGTTCAAAAATGCATCCGGCTTTGGTTTATGCCACTGAAAGGAAACTTTTTTTAGATATCTTCGTTGCAATTGTTTAAAAGCATCCTAATGGGCCGATACATTTTTACAGCTTTATTTTTGGTTTGTCCTGTTATACTTTTCGGACAGTTGGGCCACGGAGGTAAACCCCTGGGAGATCAGGCAACATCAGTATCCGGCAAAGAGAAAAAGGAGCGCATGGTTACCCTGCCGTCACCTCCTGCTTCGGTGTTGAGCATAGATCAGTATGCCGGAAAAGAGAGCGGACAACCTTTACGTTTTGCGCATCCCAATTTTGTTGATCTGACCCCTCAGAATTCGGGGCATACTTCTGTGCTTGAGGATGGTCGTTTGTCGTGGTTTTTACATCTGAAGTCTCCCGGTGCTTATTCCCTGAACCTTGTTTTTGATAAATTTCGTCTTGCCGAAGGTGACTCATTATTTATTTACGAACCGGACGGTCATTTTGTGATCGGAGCCCTCACGCATGAGAACAATAAGTCATGGGGAGGTTTGGCTACAGCCCCTGTGCCCGGCGATGAAGTGATCGTTGAATGGCGTGGCAACAATACCGGTCGTGACGGCACTCAATTATTGATCGGAGCGGTTAATCATGATTATCTGAACGTCTTTCGGCTTATGCAGGGGAAAGTTGGTGACTTTGGCGACAGTGGTTCTTGTCATCTCGATTTCTCTTGTTTCGGGGATGAGACGGCGCTTCAAAACGGAAAATCTGTTTGCCGGATTATTGTGAACGGGACCGAATTATGCAGCGGAACACTGATGAACAATAGTAAAAAAGATGGCATCCCATATGTTCTCACTGCCGGTCATTGTTTGGGATCGGATCTTTCTCCCGAATCGGTGGTGTTTTTATTCAACTATGAAGTTCCGGCCTGTCAGTCCAGGGTAGAAGGCAGTTCTCTTCAAAGTATCTCCGGCTCCGATTTACGGGCATTTGCCGATGAACTTGATTTTGCATTACTTGAAATGTCGGAATATCCGCCTGCTTATTTTCGTCCCTATTATGCCGGATGGGATCTTACCTCAGCTCCTTCAGCCGGTCTTCACTCCATCCATCATCCGCAAGGCGATGTGAAAAAGATTGCGACTTCTGAAGATGCCCCTGAAGAGGCCACTTTTTCTGCTACTTCAAGCTTTGACAATAGATTTGAAAGCGATTCTCACTGGTTGGTGCCCGAATGGAGTGAAGGGACTACTGAGGGAGGCTCTTCCGGGGCTGGTCTATTTATGGACAAAGGTGCTTTTATTGGTCATTTATCAGGAGGAGAAGCTACCTGCAGTAATCCGGTGAACGATTATTTTGTCAGACTCAATAAAATATGGGACTATCTCCCGGAAGATACCGCCCGGCTGGATGTATGGCTGAACCCGCCGGATGACGATGAAGTTGCCTCTGTTGAAGGCTTTGATCCAACAGAAGGGGATATGTTGCGCTTATCACACTTTCCTGAAGAAGGAGATCCGAAAGTGCGCTATGTTGACAACGGATATGGCTTCTGGAGCGGTCCCAATAGTCATGGACTGACAGCTGTTTCGGAAAAATTTGATGAGTTGTCATCGGGCAAAATATTCGGGGTTTACATGATACCGGGGAAAAGCGATGTTAACGGCGACGGGACAATTGACGTGCAATTGTGGTCGGGAGTGGATGCCCCGCTGGAATTACTGGCCCGAAAGGAAGGGGTTTCTGTTGAGCAAAGTCAGGATAAAGAAGTCCTTGTCATGTTTGATGAGCCTGTTTCTTTTACAGGTCCTTTCTTTGTGGGCTACAATATTGATTACACTGAGCCGGTGGATAGTTTAGGGGTTTATCAGATGCCTTTGACAGAATCGGGCAATTCGTTTTATGTACGGGATCCACAAGGTAATTGGGATACCTACTCAGCATTCAGTGGAAATATGCCTGCTGCATTGTGGATTGATGTTTTGGTAGACGAGGCTGTTTATACAGACTCCAGTGAGGTTCCCGCTCCCTCGAAAGATCTTATTCTTGCGCCTAATCCGGCAGCCGAATATGTAGATTTATTTTATCCCGAAGATGGCGACGGCCTTGTGACCATTTATGATATGAATGGCAAACGCCGGTTAAGAAGATATGTAGCCGTATTTAACTTTTCTGCAAGGATGGATATTTCCGGGGTATTATCCGCCGGGACCTATCTTCTTCAGCTTAATATAAACGGACGCAAGGTGGTACGAAAGTTTATGGTCCGGTAAAGATATGCGGTTAGGTTGTCAATTTATGATCTTGAGGTTATCTATACAAAATGTTTCCGGAGTAAGCATTTCCCCTTCTTCATTGGTTGTACTGGATGAAATGTCAAATTCTATTTTATTCACATCACCAAGTTCATCCAGGCTTATTTCTGTCCATTGATCGACAATATAATCCCGTTTATTGTTTTCGAACCTGTAATCGGCCAGATAGAATTCTTTTTGTCCGGTTTCATTACCGTTGTTGTCTATACCTGTAATGATAACCTTACACCAATCGGGTTCATCTCCGCCTGAGCCGCCCATGCGTTCATCTTCTTCCCCGAATTTCATGCGATGGTGCCCCTGTGTTGTATTAGCGAGGTTTATGGACTTAAGCCGGTGGTTTTCTCCGTCGCTGAATGTTACACCGGGTGTAAAACCGTCTGCGTCGTTGGGTTGTCTTACTATTCCGAAGATGTTTTCCTTTGTGGTAGAGTGATAAACACTATTCTCAGGTATGGGCGGGGAAGAGGTTCGGCTGTTGATGTTACTGTATCCAAATCCCCTCCAGGCTGTATCATCACTAAAATGATTGGGGAAAAACACCTCTTTATGAGTGAATCCGTTGGCATCATTACTTCCTATCCAGAAGCTGTCCTCTTCAGCCGGTAGGTTAAGGTTTTCAAAATCTGCCAGGACGATAACATCTACTGGAATGGTCATGGAATCACTTCCGTATGGTGTTGTTACATTAAAAACGTATTCGATTCGTCCCAGTTGAGTGGCTGTATCTGTGAAAAATTGTTCCTGATGCTCCAGTAATTCTCCATTTTTCCACCATTCATAGCTGGGATCATAATTGTATGTAATTTTTGGTTCCAGTTGAATGGTGTCTCCGATGCTGACTTCAATATCCTCGTTTTCATCGGGAAGGAATATTTCAGGTGGCGGAATTTCTTTTTCCCCTTGTTCGCAACCATGGGAACTAATCAGGAAGGCCCCTCCAACCATTAAAATGGTCAAAGACCGCAGAAATGAACGGATCTTTATTTTGGGAGCGACTGTTTGCATGGGGTAATTTTAAATAATTAATTGATTTAACAATGGCTCGTTAAGCTTCTGTAAGTGTTTTTAGCCAATTATTTAATGTCAAAAGAATGTCTATATTAAAACACAGTTTATCAACAATATATGAATCATCTTAGATCTTAGATCTAAAAATCTAACGGTCTAATGATTTAATTTTCTGTCACTTTTTTGTTTTCCATATTTGCCCTTCCATTTTCCAGATAATGATCTATGAAAGATGGAATATCTTGAACGGCGATCTTCTTTCCGATGATCTCATCATCTTCTCCCAGAATAAATATCGATGGGGTACTATTTATATTGTAATGTTTCCTGAAGTTTGTTTGACGCGAAGGATCCCAGACATGTA
>JAWOCV010000100.1:0-14886 GCA_046483585.1 Marinilabilia sp. | reverse complement strand
CTCAATTTATTGAAGAAATGCAAAAGATGGCCTTCCTGATCAAATCATACCTTCAAAACACCTCCTATCAGGATATTCTTCCGGAGCGCATTGATGAATGGCTGCGCGATTTTTTGGCACAACAAGACCTGCAGAGACTATTCAACACCTCGGATATTACCGAAACCCTTCAGGACCTTTCCAGACCCCTGGCAAAAGTATTTTCAGGATCGCTCAGTTTTATATTCGGAACCCTCGGTATTCTGGTAATTCTCCTTTATCTCGTTTTTATTCTCATCGATTATCCAAAGCTCGAATCAGCATGGCCAAAACTCATTCCGCCAAAATATCGCTCTCTGGCAGAAGAGATCGCTGAAGACCTGAAGCTTTCGATGAGAAAATATTTTCGCAATCAGTTCCTGATCGCCATGACGGTTGGCATTCTTATGGCCACGGGCTTTAGAATCATTGATCTGCCCCTGGGAATAACCCTGGGGCTTCTTATCGGGGTTCTTAATATCATCCCCTATCTGCAGGTTGTCGGTTTTTTTCCCGCCATTCTGCTGGCCCTGCTCAAATCAATGGAGACAGGAGACAGCTTCTGGCAGATTTTGCTATCTGTTTTTCTGGTCATTGCCATCGTCCAGCTCATCCAGGACACAATTCTCATTCCCCGCGTTATGGGCAAAGCCTACAACATGAATCCGGCTCTGATCATTCTTTCGCTTTCGATCTGGGGTTCCATCATGGGATTGCTCGGCATGTTACTGGCCCTGCCTCTGACCACCCTCCTCGTATCGTATTACAGAAGGTTTATCATAGATACCAATAAAAACATCCCCCCTGCCAACGAGCAAAACTCTCCCGGCGACAGTGGGGATGAATACTAACTGCTCATCCGGTCAAGCACACTCATAACTTCTGTTACATGCTGACGGCTGCTTTCGAGAGATGCTTTTTCTTCATCGTTGAGATCCAGTTCCAGAACTCTTTCGACACCGTTTTTACCCAGAATCACAGGCACTCCCAGATAACAGTTATCGATCCCATATTCTCCTTCAAGCTTAACACAAACAGGGAATACACGCTTTTGGTCACGAATAATAGCCTCCACCATCTGGGCTGCAGCTGAACCGGGAGCATACCAGGCCGAGGTTCCCATAAGTTTAACCAATTCACCACCGCCGAATTTGGTACGTTCTATTATGGCATCCAACTTTTCTTTTTCAATAAGCTCGGTGACAGGAATACCGCCCACCGTCGTATAACGAGGCAGAGGCACCATTGTATCACCATGACCACCCATCAAAACGGCCTGGATATCTTTCACTGAAACTCCCAACTCTTCAGACAAAAATGCCCGGTAGCGGCCCGTATCCAAAATTCCGGCCATACCGAACACACGATTTCGGGATAACTTCGAAGAAAGATGAGCCTGATAAGTCATCACATCAAGCGGATTAGAAACAACCACAATAATGGCCTCCGGGGAATATTTGATGATCTCTTCAGTCACACTTTTAACGATGCTTGAATTTGTTTCAATCAGATCATCTCTTGTCATCCCCGGCTTCCTGGGCATTCCGGAAGTGATCACCACCACCTCTGAATCTGCTGTTTCACTAAAATCATTGGTAACACCACGGGTATAGCTATCATACATGTTAATGGGTGCTTTTTGCCAAATATCAAGGGCCTTTCCTTCTGCCACTCCCTCTTTGATATCGATCAACACTATCTCATTGGCCACTTCCCGATAAGCCAGAACATCTGCACATGTAGCGCCAACGTTTCCAGCGCCTACTACGGTCACTTTCATAAAATTTTAATTTTTTTGTCGTTATATATTTTAAATAATTAATCCCGCATGTTTTTGAGGGCCAAACAGAGTTGTCCCACTCAGCAATTAAGAAAATTGTATGGATGAGACCGGCCAAATCTCTTTTTACCCGATTAATTCATGATTTTTCGCTATGAGATTATTTATTAGATCAATCAGGTTAATTGCATAAAATCAATAGATCGTTAGATTTTTAGATATAAGATTTAAGATGAATCATATAATACTGAAAATCTACATTTTGACAAAAAGAACCATTGAGATGTAAACAATTGAATCAAAAGTTCTTGCAAAAGTTTAACGGACTATTGTAAAATGAATTCTGTGAAAAATAAGGATCTTACCCTTCCTTTTTTCAGGCCGCAAATATAAAAACGCCCACTTGATTACAGAAAAATTTCTTCATTTTTTACAATGTTTTAACACCAGGCAGAGTGCCCTCATGCCCTGCAATATGACATAAAAAACCGTCATCACCTTTGAGGAACAGAGGATAATGACGGTTTGTTCAATACGGTGTCATATAAAAAATCACATCTGGGGAGGATCAAGAAGCACTTCATCATTTTCTTTTATTCCATCTGTCACCCTGACATCTTCTTCATTCTCGCCTTCTGTTTCAATATCCTGACGAACGATGCCGAGTGGGGTTTTCTTGTAAACCACCTCATGATCATCCTCCACAAAGACGGCCTCACGCGGGACCATCAATTGATCTTCCATAGATTGGATAATAAACCGATTGGTGGCTGTCATGCCCGGCAACAAATCATAGCCATCCGTATCTACTTCAATTTCAACTTTAAAACCATTCAGAAACTGGCCTGAGATCTCCTGGCCAACATTTGCCACTGAACTGACCTCTCCGTCAAATTCTTCTCCCGGGAAAGCGTCAATCTTTATTTTGACGGGCATTCCTTCACTGATCTTGGTCACATCAATCTCCTTCACCCGGGTTACGGAAAGAATGGTTGAAAGATCAGGTAATATAGCGATACGGGGACTCCAGGGACTTACATTAGACCCAACCTCCACTTTGTCCCCTCCACGGTCACGTGCATAAACCACCACGCCAGGTGATGGAGCTTTGATCACCAGATCAGCCTTAAGTTGCTCAAGTACCTCCATATGATCTTCTTCCTGACTGATCCGCTCTTCAATGCGCTGAATGCTGATTTCATTTTTTCGCTGTTGCTGCCTGTAGTTTCGTTTATTCCTCTCCAGTTGCCGGCGCGCCCTCTCAAGCCCTATTTGTGCCTGTCGCTGAACAGCTTCACTCTCATACTGGGATTGCTCTACTTCAATTTCTTTATCCAACACTTCGTCATTACTCCTGCGAATGGCGTCGCGGGCATCAGTAAGGTTCAGGGAACTGTCCATCCGGGCATTTTCCAGGTTATTATTAAGCATATCAAGCGCTTCCTCAGTACTTTGTATGTGCTCCTCAACTTCAGATGGATCAAGACTTGCCACATAATCACCTTTATCAACCTTAGTTCCCTCCCTTACCATGTCATTGATCTCAATACGCCGGATTCGGACAGTTCGATCCTGGAGAACATCCGGAATTAATATGTCCGTTGACTCATGTGCCTCAAGTTCTCCCATCGAAACAACATACAAATCGAACCTTCCGCGTTCAACTTCAGCTATTTCTATGTCTTCGTCATCACCGGCCAGAAACACGCGATAAGCAGCAAAGGCCAAAACAACGAAAACCAGGGGCAATATTAATAACAATCTCTGCTTCATTGGTTCATATTATTCGATGATAAAGTATTTACTGTTGCAACAATTCATCAAGGTCTTCCATCAGGGGCTCATCTTCAACAAAATCATAAAGGGTGTATTGACGCATCCGGTAATAATTACGCCAGTATTCACGCAGGGAAGAAATATATCCCCTCCTGGCTGCATCAAGTGAGTTACGCGCCGAGTTGAGTTTTATGACATCCACTTTATCGATCATAAACCGCTGTTTGGTAACATCATACCCTTTTTGGGCAATAGTATCGGCTTTTGCAGAAATGTTAACCTCTTTTTCCTTCATATTGAATTCCATGACCTGAATAAGAAGTTCCTGTTCAAAGTCGATTCTCTCCTGTTTAACACTGGCCTCAGTCACATCCCGGTTCGATTTGGCCATCTGTATCTGACCTTTTCGAAGGCCCCAATCCAAAAGCGGAATATTCAGGGAAACCATAATTTGCTGTTGGTCCTCAAAAGGGCTTCCGTAGGCCAATCCCAATTCATCGGAATTTTTGTTAACCCCAAGATTGGCACGAATATCGGCACTAAGGCCACTTTCCGAACGGGCCCGGGCAATATCCTGCTCAGCTTCCATCATCTGTTGTCGATAATCCAGAATGTCCGGATTGTTCTCAACGGCCATGGCCATAGCTTTTTCCGGATCAATTTTTACACCAGGTATATCATCCGGAACAACACAATCAATAACGATATCATCCTCCATCCCAAGAAAAGAGGTGAGTTCGGCCTGAGCCTCTCTCAGGTTGATTCTTGCTCTGTCTACTGCCATACTGGCGTTAAGAAGTTCCAGCTCCAAATCAAGAAGTTCATCCTGGGTTACCGTCCCGATCTCAAAACGACCTTTCCCGATATTATAAAGGGTATCGGCATTGGAATAATTGGTTTCAGCAATTTTAAGGTTGATCTCGGCCGTAACCTGACTGAAAAAATAATCTGTAGCCTGAATAGCCAAAGATTCAAGAGACTGAAGGTAATCTCGCTTGGCCTTTTCAAATTTAAGGGGTTCTATGCGCGATTCCCATTTGAATCTGTTATAACCATTCAGGGGCTGACGGAAACCAACACTGACGGGGACAGAGGCAAACTGTGTCTCTTCATTCTCAAGATTTTGAGATGCAGAAAGGGAAGTTGTAACATCGAAAACCCCTCCTGTTTGAGGAACATTCTGTCTGACGGACAAAGAAGCCTCTGAAGTAAGATAGGATCGTTGTTCAAAATATTCACCCTGATCCTGATCGTACCTGCTGACCACAGAGCGGTCATAGTCGACCGGGGTCGCATCAAGGCTTAATCTGGGTAAGCGATCGGCCTTGTAACTTCGATATTCCCAATAACGGGAAAGGTACATATTTTCAGATCTAAAACTGTAAAGAGACTGCTGACGTGCCAGCCCGATCACATCTTCCAGTGTCATCTCCACTTCCTCAACCTCTTCCTCATCAACAAGCAATTCTTGTTCCGGTTCCTGCGAGACAAGAAGTCCCGTTGAAAACAAAAGGAAAAGGGACAAAGCGCAAAATCGTATCATGTTCAATGTGAATGTTCGATTCATTTTAACTTAAATATAATGGTGATCTTTGCAAAAAACATCTCTTTTCAACAGAACATATTTAACCTGAAGTATTAAATTATTTTCCTAAAGGCATGACAACATCAATGGCGCAAAGACTCCACGGGATCTTGCTCAGATGCTCTCTTTGCCGGCAAATATCCAAACACGATTCCAACAGTTGCCGAAACTCCAAACGCCACAATTACAGAAAACAGCGTAACAACGGTTTTTATATCGGCCATTACGTGAATGAGATGGGCCATCATAACACCCAGAATGATCCCGATCATACCACCGGTCACACTTATCAGTACCGATTCTGACAAAAACTGGACGATGATATCTTTACGCGAAGCTCCTATGGCCTGGCGGGTCCCAATCTCACGAATCCTTTCCCATACGGAAGCCAGCATAATGTTCATAATACCGATTCCTCCCACAATCAGAGATATACTGGCGATGGCTCCCAGAACAATATTAAATATATCATTGGTCCTTTGCTGCTGCTTCAACAACAGTTCAGGCACGGTAACCTCAAAATCATAAATATTTGAATGTCGCCTTAACAACATCCTTTTAATCACATCGGCGGAGGCACTCAATGTTTCCGTTTCCTCAATCTGAACAATAATCTTATCGAGCTGATCGGCCATTTTTTCCACCTCTCCGTTTTCCTCATTGTCGTCGTCCCGGGCAGCTGCTTCAAGCGATTCGGGATTGATCCTGGCCCGATCTTCAAATCGTCGCAGCATTGTTTTTACAGGCACAATAATTTTGTTGTCGGTACTACTGATGCCTAGTTCATCTGAGGCTGAGGCCGTAAAATCCCTTCGTTCGATCACCCCAATCACTTCCACCCATGTTTCCCCAATTTTTATATACTTTCCATTGGGATCTTCGGTATTAAAAAACCGATTTTTTATATTGTCCCCGATCACCGCAACAGGCAAGCCTGAGTCGGCTTGTTTATGACTAAATATTTTCCCGGAGGCAAGATTGACATTCAGAAGTTCAAAATAAGCAGGGGAAACACCTTCAAGCGTTACTGGATAACTCTTTCCCCCCAAGACCGCATGATAATTCATTGAAACCACCGGACTAACCCGGGATACAGTAGGGATGGTCTCTGCTATCGACTCAGAATCGATCAGGGTAAGACCCGGGGAAAACCGTTCCGAATCATCTCCCGAGCCAGTGCCATCACCCCCTTCGATGGATATATCGCTGGGTGAAACAATGATATTATTAACCCCCACCAGTTTGATCTGTTCAAGAACTTCTTCCTGTGCCCCCCGCCCAATGGCGAGCATACTAATCACAGCTGCCACTCCAAACATAATCCCCAAAGCTGTGAGAAACGATTTCAGCTTGTTGGCCATAATGGCCTCAACTGCAATCACTACATCATGAAAATATCTTGACATCAAATATTTTATTCTTCTCATTGCTCCCTCCTTCCTCCTTGTCGGCGACCTTCACCACCTTCTCCGTTCTCATCATTTCCCGGACGGCCTTCCGGCGGCTCCGACGGGCTGACAGATCTCCTCTCCTCTTTTTGTCTCTCCTCTTCTTCAGCCCTTTCCCTTATTTCCTCATAAATATCATGTCCGCTGAATTTCAGATCATCGGCATTGGAAGGTGCGGTTAAGGAAATTTCCATGCCAGGTTCAAGCCCCTGGCGAACAACCACATGATTGGCATTCTTACTGCCAAGATCAACGATTTGTTTAATCCAATCTCCATCCCGCTTGTATACAAATTCCGTCGAATCATTTTCAAAGACAGCGTCCAAAGGGATATAAGTAGCCTCGTCCATTGAATCGGTAGTAATCACATTACTGGTTGTCATTGCAGGGCGAAGGTCAGGGTCACTTCCATGAAGTTTAATAATTACTTCAAAGACTTTGGCGTCACCATCGGGAAGCATCTGACCTATGTTGGCTACAGAAATAACTTCCCCGTCGAAAAATTTTTCAGGGAAAGCATCCACTCCTATTCTGACTTTCTGGCCATCCTTTATTTTTGACACATCTATTTCATTAATATAAGTCTTGGATATCATAGAGGAGAGATCGGGAAGTTCGGCAATGATCGGTGCCCAGCGACTGACAGTCGACCCCGCCTGAATTTTATTCCCGAAACGGTCTTCACTGTAAATAACCATCCCGGGTTTAGGAGCCTTTACCTCAAGGGCATCAAACAAGGCTTCTATTTCTTCCATGCGTTCACGCTCCTTCTTTACTTCTTCCCAGGCCCTGCTTACCTCATAAGAAGCCTGTTGCTCCTTCAATTCATAATTCCGAACGGCCTGCTTTAAATCACGTTCAGCCCTCTCCAGTTCAAGTTTTGACTGACGCTGTACAGCAGGAGACTCATAAATGGACTGCTCTACTATCAGCTCCTGCTCCTCTACAGCTACTCGTGAATCCTCCAGATCATCACGCAAGTCACTCATATTGATATTTGTGTCTATCTTAGCATCTTCAAATGCTTCCATGGCATCCTCCAGTTCTTCCTGTGCTTCGGTCATCAGCTCATCAACAGCGCTGTGATCAAGAGCTGCAACAAATTCACCGGAATCTACCACAGTTCCCTCATCCACAATTTCGGTCACCTGAATCTCGTGAATCCCCAATCGTCTGCCCGACAAAGCTGAAGGCACTTCTATATTAGTTGCATTTTCTGCCTCGAGCTGACCGGTCGAGTAAACATTGGATACAAAAGATCCCTGCTTCACCGGAACGGTAATCATCACCTCCTCCGGTACAACAGATCGACCAATAGACCAAACTAATAGTATTACAATAACAAGGAGGGCAGGAATGTAATAAACAGGTTTAAAAAATTGCTTCATGATATTTCTGAAATTAATGCAGACTGGCTTTTCCGTATAACACCCATTTGGGATCAGATCAAATTAAACTCTTTTAAACAGACAGAAAGAACCTCCGATAGTTTAAGCAGTGATAAAGAAGACTTGAGTGATCTTAACAACATTTATGAAGAAATATACAAATAGAGGACCTATGAACCGGGCATATGGAGTTGCTTAAGATTTATTCATAAAGTTCCATTTTCTGCGTTAAGCTTGTCCGCAATTAGTTGCTTCGACAAGTTCAGCACAAGCATTTACGACCAGTAAAATTCACTTTTCGAACTACGCAACTACGCAAGTGGAACTTTATGGACCGACACCAGCGAATAAGAAAAAAGTTACCTCGTCCTTCAAAATTTTTTGAATGGACCAAAAGATCAAACCAAACTTTTCAGGGTATCTGCCATCGAATCGGCCAATTTCCGGGCATCCTCCTCTGTGCGGGCCTCGGAATAAATGCGTACGATGGGTTCGGTATTCGACTTACGCAAATGCACCCAGGCGTCGGGAAAATCAATTTTCACACCGTCCACATCATTGATCTTCTCATTCTTATAATGGTGCTTCACATTGTTCAACAAGGCATCAACATCCGTTTCCGGAGAAAGTTCCAACCGGTTCTTCGTCATAAAATAGGCAGGATATTCCTTTTTCAATTCTGAGGGTTTCTTTCCCTTTTTAGCCAGATGCGTCAGGAATAATGCAATACCGACAAGGGCATCCCGTCCGTAATGACAAGCCGGATAGATCACTCCGCCATTGCCCTCTCCCCCGATAACGGCACCGGTTTCTTTCATTTTTTCCACAACATTGACCTCTCCAACGGCCGAAGCATTGTAATGACAGTCATATTTGCCGGTAACATCGCTAAGGGCACGGGTAGAACTAAGGTTTGAAACGGTATTGCCGGGGGTACGTGACAATACATAATCGGCCACTGAGACCAAAGTATATTCTTCCCCGAACATGGAACCATCTTCATTGATAATAGCCAGACGGTCTACATCGGGATCAACCACAAATCCAACATCGGCGCCTTCTTTACGGATCACTTCTGAAATCTCGGTCAGGTGTTCCGGTAAGGGCTCCGGATTGTGGGGAAACTCACCGTTAGGATCACAATACAACTCAATGACATTTGCTACACCTAAAGCATGCAGCAAAGGTGGTAGAGCCTTCCCCCCCACAGAGTTCACACAATCAATGGCCACCTTGAAACCAGCCGATCGAATGGAATCAACATCCACCAGATCAAGATTTAAAACATCATCAATATGCTTCTTGGTATAATCAGGTCTTTCGGTAATATCTCCCAGCAGATCCACCTCCGCATATTCGAAATCCCCGGAATCCGCTATATCAAGCACCTCTTCCCCATCTTCTGCGGAGAGAAACTCGCCCTTATGGTTAAGCAATTTCAGGGCATTCCACTGCCTGGGATTATGGCTGGCCGTTAAAATAATACCTCCATCAGCCTTTTCATGAGTGACGGCCAATTCTGTCGTAGGTGTTGTGGCCAGACCAAGATCGATAACGTCAATCCCCATCCCCTGTAAAGTACCGGCTACAAGCTCCTTCACGACGGGGCCTGAAATACGGGCATCACGCCCGAGAACAACTTTATACCTCTCATTGTAAGATTGTCTTTTAAGCCAAACGCTATAGGCCGAGGTAAACCGAACCAGATCAACGGGGCTCAACCCCTCGCCGGGGCGTCCGCCAATTGTTCCCCTGATCCCTGATATTGATTTAATTAATGTCATTTTGAATGGTTTTTTGGTTGTCCCTGCAAAATTGAGGAAATAAATGGGGTTTTCCAATGGCCCGGGAAGAGTTGTCAAAAAACTGGATCATTCTTTAATTGCTATTAAACGAATTTATGGGTTTAATGATCAATTAATCATTTCTTTTTTACAATTTTGCACCGGAAAATAAACCAAATTAACGAAGCAATAACAAAGTTTCAACACCTTCTTTCTGAAATACTGTTTAATCACACATTCAGAATTGGACACACCGAAAAAGAAAACACTGCAAAATGACCAAAAAAGGAAAAATCCCGGGAAAATATACGTCAACCGAACGACGGAACAGAAACGACCGTTTTACTGAAGACAAAAAAAGAACCAGGAACATCGAAAGATCCGTTAAAACAGAAAAGAACAAAGAAAACATTCGGCTCAACAAATTCATTGCAAACTCTGGAATATGCAGTCGCCGGGAAGCCGACTCCCTTATCGAAAAGGGCGAAATAAAGGTTAACAACAAGGTCGTCAAAGAGATGGGAACCATCGTATCAACGCAGGATAAAGTAGAATACAAGGGTAAAACACTTATCCCCGAAAAGAAAGTCTATTTGCTTCTGAACAAGCCCAAAGATACGGTCACAACCTCCCGCGACCCGGAAGGAAGAAAAACAGTCATTGAAATCATTCGTAATGCCTGCCCCCAAAGAGTGTACCCAGTTGGACGGCTTGACCGCAATACCACCGGATTATTGCTTCTCACCAACGACGGGGATCTCTCCAAGAAGCTGACCCATCCCAGTTTTGAAGCCAAAAAAATATACCATGTATTTCTCGACAGACCTTTGAGACCTGAAGACGTTAAAGCCATACAAGAAGGCGTAGAACTGGAAGATGGGACAGTAAAACCAGACGCCATCAATTACGTCGATTCGGAAGACAAAAAGCAAGCAGGGATAGAAATACACTCCGGGCGGAACCGGGTGGTAAGACGTATTTTTGAGAAGCTGGGCTATAATGTAGAAAAACTGGATCGCGTTTATTTTGCAGGACTGACGAAGAAAAATCTGCCAAGAGGTAAATGGCGATTCCTCAATGAACAAGAAGTCAGAACTTTGTATGGTGAATTAAACAAATAGCTGCCGATCCGGTCCATAAATTTGTTTTTACATTAAAAATGTATGAACATAATGATCGGAGATTTTGTTTTGTTCAAAACATACATCTGGTTTTCTTTTATCTGTTTAATCCATAACCCCAAAGAGTTAAATAGTGTCTGTCCATAAAGTACCACTTGCTGCGTTACGCCTGCCTGGCGGATAATTAAAAAGAAACATGCTGGCGTTTTGATTTAAATCTAATAAAACGGATGGATACTCTTATGCAAAACGGCAGACAGGCTTGCCGCCAAAATACTCATTTACTCAGGTAAACTCCGCTTTTGGCGGCTTGCGCCACCCATCGGCCGCCAAAGGCTTGTCGCTTATGCTTCATAGCTTCAGCGACGAAGCGCCGAAGGCATGGCGCTAAAGCTTTAGGCGACACGCGGTTGCAAGCTTTGCTCTGCTGAAGCTAGGCGAAAGCGAGGCCTTGCAATTGGTACTTTCTGACCAGACACATGACAAAAAACAAACTTTGCTTAATTTTATAGACGGGCACTAAATAAATTCCGCAAGAAATAATGAACCGGCTGAATCAGTCAAATATCCAAAGGCGACTCATATTGCTGGTCACTCTCTTCTGGACCATTTCGCCTTCTCTTTTGAGGGGACAAATCACAGCATCCGTTATAGATGAAGAGACAAAATCACCGGTTGCTTTTGCCAATATTGTTTTAGGAGAAGGCGACTCAGACGCCATTTCAGACCTGGAGGGGAAATTTTCATTGCCCGATAATTTCCAGGGTCCCCTGACCATTAGTTGTGTGGGGTACCATACCGAAAAATATCACGCAGAAGAAATTAAACAATCCGGAACCATTCTTTTAACGCCAAAAGCCACAGATCTGAATGATGTAGATGGTTATTCCACCGAAAACAATGCTTTCAGGATTATGGAGAAAGTGGTGGACAGTATTCCCCGGAACAATCCGGATGAAGCAACCAATTACACTTGTCTCATCTATAACAAAATGACCTTCAACCTTCAGGTTCCCGATTCTGTTTCCCCTTCTGATACCACTGCCAAGAAGATCATCAATTTTAACCGTTCCCAACATCTGATGCTAATGGAATCGGTTTTAGAAAAAAAGCATATGATGCCGGACAAAAACAAGGAACGCATCATCTCCGAACGGGTAACCGGTCTTCAGGATCCGGCCCTCTCGATACTTTCTTCACAACTCCGGCCATTTACATTTTACAGCCGATATTTTAAACTGATGGATGCGCGCTACCTCAACCCTGTATCCAAACGTGGCCTGAAAAGCTATTATTTTAGTCTTGATGACACCATCAAAGAAGATGACAAACACTTGTATTACATCACCTTCCGATCCCGGGATAGTGCCAACATTAACCCCATGACAGGTTCTTTTCACATTGTCCCGGACAACTACGCCATCAAAAAACTGAAAGCAAATACCAAAATTCCTGGTACCTCTTTTGAATTACAGATTCATCAGACCTATCAGCTTATCGACGACAAACAATGGTTCCCTGCCGAACAGGAAAGCAGACTTATATCCAAATCAACCGGAGCTAATGATACTTTGCCTTACCCTTTAGAGGGAAAAGCCAAAAGCCTCGTCACAGCGGTGGACATCTCTCCCGAAATCGATTCCGGAGAATTTTCAGCCGGGGGCCGTGAAGATGATATGAGAACCGGTGACCCCGAGCCCGAGAGTGTACGCTATCAGCCATTAACCGCCCAGGACTCGGTGACATACTTCAAGCTTGACAGTTTGAGTCAGGAACAGAAATTCAACAAATTCTTCTCCTTACCAAAAAAACTCGTTAAAGGATATTTGTCAGAAGGAGCACTTCGCCTGGATCTGAAACATTTGATCGGCTATAATAAATTTGAAGGATGGAAATTGGGACTTGGTCTCTGGACAGGAGAAAAACTAACCGGGGATTTTTCTGTAGGAGGATATTTTAAACATGCCTTCCGAATCGAGGACAACCACTATGGCACAGCGGTCAAATGGCAGCCCTCATCGGCTTCCAGTTCCTTATCGGCCTCCTACAGTCATGACATGCAGACAACCGGCAATTTCTCATTCTACAGAACCAAGGGGCTCTCAACCGAAGATCTGTTAAAATCTTTGGCCGCATCGATTAAAGACAAGACAACAAGAACACGGGTCTCCGCCAAAACCAAACTCCTGAAGAAAGTATGGGCTCAACTTTTCTTTACCTATGCCGATGTAGAGCCATTACGAACTTATGGGTTTGACCCGGAAGCGACCACTCCCATAGATGCTTTTTCGAACAGAGAATTCGGAATAAAACTTCGCTGGTCACATAAGGAGCAGATGGAGAAAGCTGCCTTTGGCCTCTTCACCGAGCCTCCAAAAGGCCCCACATTCTGGTTGAATGTTATTTCAGGCAAAGAATACACAGGTGAAGGAGAATCAGAATATACCAAAGCAGAAACTCAAGTAGAAAAAACCTTTTTAACAGGATCCTCTGCCCAAACCTCTTTACGACTGACAGGGGCAATCATAAATGGCAAACCCGCGGCATCCAACCTTTACAGCTTCTTCGGATCTTACGATGCCTTCGGGATAGAGGTCCCATATACGTTTGCTACAATGGGCCCCAATGAATTTGCAGCCGACCGTTTTGCCATGGCATATTTAAATCACAGGATCCCTCTTCGCCAAAATTCTCCGTCCTCTTTCAAACCGGAAATCGTATTCATGTCAAAAGCCGGGTGGGGAGATTTGAGCTCCTCCTCTTATGAAACGCTGAAAACCTTCAATCAGGGTTTTTATGAATCAGGCGTCAAAATCGACAACCTAATGAGCATGCTTTTCATTAAATACGGCATTGCCGTCCATTATCGTTACGGGCCTTACCAAAACGAAGAGAACATCAACAACTGGAGCTTTCGTCTTAGTCTTGATCTTGCTTTTTAAGCAATCTTTTTGAACTTTTCACTCCTTCATTTGCTTTTACATGAAGCAAAAACAGATCATCAAAAGCAAAGAGGGACCATGGATATACAAGTAAAAAACAGGAAATACCTCGTTACCGGAGCCAGCTCAGGCCTGGGAGAAGCTGTAGCCACAACCTTACTCAAAAACGGGGCTTATGTGATCCTAACTGCAAGGACAGAAGAACATCTCAGGAAAATAAGCAATCAATGGCCCGGACAAACAGACATATGTTCCGGCGATGTGACAGACCAGGTTTTTCTTGATAATCTAAAACAATTCCTGCCGGAAGATCTTTACGGCGTTTTCATCAATGCGGGGGGGCCTCCGGCCTCCACCATTGCCGAAACCTCTATGCAAACCTGGGATGAGGCATACCAGTTGGTTTTACGCTGGAAAGCAGATCTTTCAAAATTTATTCTTCCCACTTTTCAGAAACAACAAAAAGGGCGCTTCCTTTTCAGTGAAAGCGCTTCCGTCAACGGACCAATCCCCAATCTTGTTCTGAGCAATTCATTCAGGATGGCTGTCGTAGGTTATATGAAAACCATGGTAAAGGAAATTGAACATCAGGACATTACTGCCAACGTAATCGCCCCCGGATACCACAATACCGGTGCCCTGGATCGCCTGACCAAAAAAATGGCAAACCAGAAAAATATTTCGGAAAGCGAAGCAAAACAATTTCTGGAATCAAAAATTCCGGTGGGCCGATTGGGCAAAGCAGATGAATTTGCCACTCTGGCCGCCTGGCTGCTAAGTCCACTGGCAGGATTTGCTTCAGGTCAGGTATTTACGCTGGATGGTGGAGAAGGAAGATAAAGTAGTTATTAAATAATTTCCCCGGGGCGAGGAATTTGCCTCAAGCTTCCCTCCGATTCCTGCTCACGTTGGGCAACTTTGATTTCATTCAAGGTTGACACCCCATATTAGCGAACTTTCACAATCCGTACTGATGTATCCGAAAGAGATTCCGGAAGACCTGAGCATCGTCCGAATTGAAATTAGAACGGTCTGGAAACCGGA
>JAWOCV010000066.1:0-7783 GCA_046483585.1 Marinilabilia sp. | reverse complement strand
AATACGCGAAACTCACTCAGGTGAGTGAAAGTATTCATGTTCCGGGTTTTCAAAATTCTAATCTTAAAGAACCTGGACTCATAATTCTTGTCAAACTCACAAAGGTGCTCTTCTGTAAAGTTTTCAACCGGGAGGTCGTCTTCGGATACCCACACTGTTTCCCAGTTTTCTCCATCTTCACTGAGTTGAAGATCAAATTGTGTAGGGCTATCATTCACTCTGCCATCACCTTGTCTGTTATAGTATGTGAATCCGCCAAGTTTGGTTGGTTCATCAAAAGTTATTTTAATCCAATGTGGCAAAGGTTCAATTCTCGAGGGATCAGACCAGGTCGTATGCCAAATCGTATTTAAATCGCCGTCGAGCAGATGTTCTTTGTTTGGTTCCGTATAAGGTTCTACTGTATATAATTCTAACATTTCCGGGGTGAGGGGAATCCCGACAGAATCCTTCAAACTATACGTTATATCCAAAGGTCGGCGAATCGGCCGGATTTTCTCAGTGGATTTAACTTCACTTCCTACCTGGTCATCATTAAACGTCTGTACATCAAATTGATATTCGTGTTTATTCAGCAAACCTGAAATGATGAGGCTGTCAGCGAATATGCTGGCATTATGTTTGGCCGTGAAGTCTTTCTTGTTATAACGTGCCTGCAAAAAGAAAAAATTCGAATCCGGCGGTGTTGTCCAGGTGAGCTTAACCCCGCCAACAATGGGTTCTGCATTCAACTCTTTTACCTGTGACGGCGGAGGGGCTGTTTGACCCTCTTCATCCGAACAGGAAATAAAGAATGATAATATGAGAGACGATAATATGAATAAATATGTCTTTTTCATAGGAGCAATTTTTTTAGAGATTATGGAACCATAAATAAATTTTTTCATCCGGAAATTATTATGGTTCCATAATCTTGTGATTTTAGATTTTAATCATTATTAATATCCCGGGTTTTGTACCAGTTTTTCATTTTTGTCTATTTCCGACTGAGGCAAAGGCATCAAATAGAAAGCAGGGGATCGGAATTGTCTTTGAAATGAAACCGTTTCAACCTGGAAAAACTCGGAGTTAGTCACTCCCTGGATGTTCATGCCCTCAATTTTTGTGTCGAAATATGGTTTTGCATTCATCCACCTTCTTAAGTCCCAAAACCTTTGATTTTCAAGATAAAATTCATTGGTGCGTTCCTGTCGGACAATTTCGCGGAGAACCTCCTTTGAATTGGCTCCACCAATGGGTTCCCATGCATCATCTACATTGGGAATTCCGGCTCGTTCTCTGACTCTGTCAATATATTCTTTGGCTGTGGTAAATTCTGCCGACCCGCCATATTCAATAAGGGATTCAGCATACATAAGATAAAGATCAGCCAGCCGGATAATCGGCCAGGGGTATTGTTCAGAAGGGACTTGCAAGGTGGGTTGTTCCAGTTTGGGATGAACTCCTTTTTTGTTCAGATAACCAGTAGGCGCATAATTGTTGGAACGTCCCTGTATCCCGCAATTGTCGTTTCTCCTGAATTGTGTCACAATTCTTTCTAATGTTTCGCCGCTATTCTGGTCCTCGCGGATGATTTCATAATAGCTGTTGTGATAAGCAACCCATGCATCAAAACGATGTGAGCGGTTGAGATTAAGCTTCATAGTGGTTCCCAGGGGACCATCTGTTGTTTCATATCTGTCTTCATAGTCAAAGTCAGGGTCTTCATCAATTGGCAAGCCATTTTCTGTATAGAAAGATTCAATCAGCGTCAATGTGGGGGCAATCCCGTTCCATGCTCTTCCTTCAAGGAAAGGGGTCGACTTATTTTGAAGATCATAATAACCTTCCGGCCGTGTGTCGGCCCAGATGATTTCAGGGGAGTTTCTGTCAACAATTGTATATCTCAAATTTCGTTCATGGGGATCTTCCGGGTATGTATCACCTTTAGATTCACTGTATTCATATAATGCTATATCGTTCGCTTCGGCCAGGTCGATGGCTTCCTTACAAGCTTCAGCAGCTCTTTGCCATTTTTCTGGATCATAAGTTGTGCTAATCAGCAAATCTCCATCATGGTCTGTAAAGTCTTCATAGAAGCTTGATTGGTTAGGTCCTCCACCATTGAACAGAGGAGAGGCTGCCATTACCAGGGTTTTGGCCTTTAGGGCTTTGGCTGCTATGCTGGTTGCCCGGCCATAAGCACTGGAAGATGAATATTCCGTGGGAAGGGTTTCAGCCGCTTTATCAAAGTTTTCAGCAATAAAGTCTGATACTTCATCAAAATGAGCCCGTTTGGGAAAGTCGGAATACTCCATGTTTACATTCGGTACCTCATCGACGACGATCGTTGGACCATAATTCCGGGCCAATAAAAAATGGTAATAAGCAATTAAAAACCTGGCTTCAGCTTTATACCGTTCTTTGTTTCGATCTGACAGGTCTGGCGTTTGGTCGACACCATCGATTAGCAAATAACACTGTCGTATTCCCTGAAAGAGGGTATTCCAATAGGAGATTACGGGGTTTGATGCAGTGAAGTTTCCTTTTGGGAATTGAGCAAAGGTTTCATGCTCAAAGGCTGTTACCACTTCATCAGCCGTGAAAAAATCTATTGAAGTAGTTCCATCACGGGGATCGGGAAGATAACTATAACAAGAATACAGGAAGTTTTCTGCAGAATACTTGTTTTTGAAAGCATCTTCTTCTGTGGGTCTTTCATCTGGAACCACATCCAGATAATCGGTGCATCCTGAGATGCAAAGTGCCATAACTGCAAATAGTAATAATTTATATATCTTCATTTCTTTAGAATTTTACAAGTTTAACTGAACACCAACGTTTACAACTCTCTGTGTGGGATAGCTTAAGCCATTTCCACCACCCATTTCAGGATCCCAAAGGTCAAATTCTGAAAAAGTCAGAAGGTTCATGCCCCGAACATAGACTCTAAGAAAATCATGGGTATATCCGATCTCCGCGTTCTTGAGCTTAAGGAAAGAACCATCGCGTAACCAATAGGATGAGTTGGCGGTGTTGTTCGGATGATCCTGTTTGCTTAACCGGGGATAATCGGCATAGATGTCTTGGTTGTCCTGGCTCCAGTAATCTTCTTCGATAAATTTTAAGACATTGCGGATCGAGGAACTTCCAAATGGATGAAAGTTGTTGATGAAAAAAGAGGTGCGTGCAACTCCCTGGAAGAAGAAAGAAAAATCGAGATCTTTATATTGGAATGACGGGCCAAAACCATAAACAATCTCCGGTGTGGTAGGATGCCCCATGGCTTTTTGGTCATTGCTGTTAATTAAATCCTGATCATCGTAGCCTTTTTCTTTGGAAATGTTAGAGTATTTTATATCACCAGGTAAAACAGTGCCCCCAAGTTGTTGTGTGGGACTGTTGTCTATTTCAGCCTGATCGATGAAAAGTCTTTCAGCCTGATAACCCCATAAGGTGTTAATGGGGTGTCCTACCCTTGAGCGGTTGGGGTATTGAGTAAATGGAGGCTCGTCTCTGTCTAATACTTCATTTTGTGAAAGTGTGAAGGTGCTCTTCATCTGCATATGAAAATCATCAGAGAACGAGTGGTTAATGTCCAGAGCAAGATCAATCCCCTGGTTTTTCACTTTACCCAGATTTCCATAAATGTCTGTATCTGCTGTCCCGAAGGAAGTGGGGATTACTTGTCTTTCGAGGAAAATGCCGTCACGAATTTCTCTGTAAAAATCGGCAACCAAATTGACATTGTTGTCAAATAAACCTATGTCAATTCCCAGGTTTATCTTTTCACCAACTTCCCAGGAAATATTCTGGTTTTCATAGCGGTTGTATACCGGGCCACTTCTCGAATAATTCATGTCCCGCCCGGTTGTATATCCTGTGCCTGAAAGATCGATGTCGGAGAGATAAACAAAACGTTGGCCACCGATTTGGTCGTTTCCGACTTCGCCCCATGAACCACGAAGCTTTAATAGAGAAACCACATCACTGGTCCAGAAGTTCTCGTTGCTCATCACATATCCTAAGGATAGGGACGGGAAAAAACCAAAGCGCTTGTTTTCAGCAAAATTCTCACTTCCGTTATATCCAAAATTGGCTTCTATCAGGTAACGATCATTGTAGCTGTAAGTAAAACGACCTGCGAGTCCCTGTTTTCTCTGGGGTAGTGATTGAATGAGGCCACCCGGATCGTTCACCATATATTCATCCTGTGTGTAAAGGAGCATGCCGGAAGTTCGGTGTGGTCCAAAACTTCGGTTGTATTCCAGCTGTGTCTCAAAATATATAGACCGGTCGCCTGTGTTACTTGTAGATGTATTTAATGTCGGATCTTGTATGTTTCCAACCATGCCGAAATCATAATTGTAGTCACTATCTCCATCCGTAGTAATGTCATCGACTTCATATTGGTTGACTCCCCCTGATCGGTTTACGCTGGTTTGACTCCAGTTTTTAAATGAGGCCAGGGCATTAATTTGGAGACCTTCTGCGATAAAATCCAGTTTTTGTTCTCCATTTAATGTTGCAGTGACGGTGCTTTGAAAACCTTCACTATACCCTTTAACCATTTCAGCAAAGGGATTGAGGTATCCGTTATTATAACGTCCTCCACCCTTTCCGCCAAAAGGGGTATGGTCAAGTGTCGGTTCTCCCTCTTCGCGTGGAATATATTCGTCCGGCCAAATGATGGGGAAATCTGCGGGATTTGCCTCCATGACCAATCCAAATACCTCCTGAGCCCCAATGGCAGGGCCATTGTTTTGTCTCAAACGTGTGTTTAACTTGAGGGATACATCTGTGGTTGGAGTTAATCTGGCATTTATGTTATTCTGAAAAGAATATCTCTGTACTTTTACATTATTGTCATAAGAGTTTACATCAAACTTGTCCAGTATCCCATTATCCAGATTCGCCGAAACATTCATGAAGTAGTCCATCTTTTTTCCGCCTCCTCTGACACTGACGTTTGCCGTTTGGTTCATGGCATAATCCCTGAAAAGTTCATCATACCAGTCAACATTAGGGAATAAATACGGGTCTTCATTGTTTCGGGTTCCATCAATCTTGGTCTGTGAGTATGGAACGTCACCTGTGCTGCGACCAAGAATTGCCTCATTGTACATTTCCATAAAACGGGGGCCGTCCGCAAATTCAGGGACAGAAGTCGGTGTTGAAACGGAATTTTCTAGCCTCACATTGATGGTGGCTTTTTCCTGGTCTCTTCCACTTTTTGTTTCTACAATCATAACCCCATTTGCCCCTTTGGTACCATAAAGAGAAGTTGCTGTTGCATCCTTCAATACTGAGAAACTTTCGATGGCTTCCGGAGGAAGTGCATTTAAGTCAGCGGAAGAAGCTTCCACCCCATCTATTATAATGAGTGGATTTGTGGCCCCACTAAAGGTTGAGATACCCCTTATATAAAAATTGGAAGCATCTGCACCGGGTTCTCCCGTTCTTTGAAAGGCAATTACTCCGGCCAATCGGCCAGCAAAAGAATTAGAAATATTGCTGGAAGGAATCTGCAGATCTTCCGGAGCTGTTGTTTCTACTGATCCTGTTACACTCACTTTTCTTTGCTCACCAAAACCAACGACTGTAACTTCGTCCAGTTCTGATTCACTCTCCTGGAGGGAGATGTTGAGTTCTTCTGTGTCCTGTTGAATTTCAATCTCTTGTGTCTCCATTCCTATGAAGCTGAAAACCAGCACGTCACTAGCATTGGCTTCAATTGAAAACTGACCATCTTCATTGGTGGTTGTCCCGGTGTTTGTCCCCTCGATGACAATACTTACCCCTGGAATGGGGCCACCATCGGCATCCCTTACTGTTCCGGATATGGATCGTTCATCTTGCGGTTGTGTGCTATAACGGGTTTTGTCCTCTTCTTTATGGATGATGACCTGGTTGTCTTTAACAATATAATCAACCTTTTCCCCTGCCAGAATCTGGTTCAATAGTTCTTCAATGGTTGCATTTTTCAGATTCAGGTCAACGGTTTTTTCAACATCCAGATCTTTGCTTTTATAGAGGATGTTGAATTTGCTGTTTTCTTTGATCATTTCAAAAGCATCCGAGATTGTCACCTGAGATTTTTTGATGGTGAACTCCGATGATTGTGAAAAAGTGTCGCTTGCTGTCGCCACAAGCAAGTTTGTCATTAAAAAGAATAGTGTAAATCTCATGATTAGAACCCATTTAGGTCTGTATTTGACAGCCCTGGAACGGTGATAAAACTGAATTTTTTTCATAACTTTGAAATGATTTTTGTAGTTAATAAAATGGGGGTTTCATGTTTCTCTATCAAGATTTTGTATAGTTGTGAAGCATGAAATTAATTTTTTCCGGGGCATGCGGCTACATGCCCCGGTTTTTTCATCTTTTCAGGGATGCCCGGGCCCCTACGATTTTTTTCAATTTTGTTGATTTGGTAAGGCTGAAATATGGATTGTTTTGGATTGTTTGTCGTATTTGTATTCAAATGGTGTTAATATTTTTATTGCATCCAGAATTTCTGTAATGGATTCATTCTCGAATTGACCGTTAAGCCTGGTGTTGGATATTGCCGAATCGGAGATGCTGATTTTTACATCATGAAACCTCTCCAGCCTCTTGGCCAGTTTACTGAACGATTCGTCATGAAAAGACAGGCTCCCATTCATCCATTTAGGTTTTTCCGCCTCATCTATTTCTGAAATGAAGGTTTTGTTGCTTTTTTTGTCTAAAAGTATTTTCTGATTGGGGCTTAATTCATGTTTTGTTTTTGATGAATTTCCTTTAAAGTAAGCAGAAACTTTACCTTCAACCAGAATGGTCTCTTCAATCGGGTCTTCTTCGTAAGCTTTTACATTGAATGATGTGCCTTCAACTTTGATTGTCGTTTGGGGAGCTTTCACGATAAAAGGGGCATCTTTTTTTTCTGTTACTTCAAAAAAAGCTTCTCCTTCAATGTGAACAAGGCGTTTATTGTCAGAAAAGGATTCCGGGTATCTGAAAGTGGTTTCGGGTGCTATATGAACCGTGGTTCCATCATCTAATTCAATGTTTTTTTGTTCACCACTGTTGAGCACAATTGTGTTCCATGATGTATTATTTTTGAAAATGCCTGTATAATGTGCCAGCGATCCAAGCCCGATTAATAGGATGATGGAAGCAGCAGCACGTATAATTTGGATTTTTCTGTTTTTTCGCTTGATGCGTTCCAGAGTATCTTCATAATTTTCATGAATCCATTCTTTTCTGCTGTATTTCGCACAAGATTTTATATGTCCGAAGAACCATCTACGGCCGGCCGTCAGGTTCTCATCCGACTTGACAAGCTCCTGATGCAGGCGTTTGTTTTCTGCTTCCGAAGAAGACCGAAACAGAAACTGTACTAAAATTTTTTGAAAAGAATTGATGTCTTTCATTACATTTGTTGTTTATATATATAAACGAATTTTAATAGGGAGTACCCTAAAAGGAAAAGCCATTTTTTTTAAATTTTTTTAAGTCTAATCGTGAAGGCCTCGAATTCAGGGGTTGCATGGCTCTTGGGTGTTGATGGTCAAAAAAATTTAAAATATGTCATTCATAAATCTTTCGATTTGTTTTAGATTTCATCGCTAATGTGTTAAAAAGGGTAAATGAGACACCTTGATAAAAGATGGACCAAAAAGGAGCTTTTTGCAATGTTTTGAATATGCCATAGAGTCAGGTGACAAGTTTTTCAGATAGGGTTTGACGTTTTACATTGTAAAATAGGCTTTATTAGGTCTGCATGTTCCCCTGATATCAATCTGGCAAATCCTTACAAATTGAT
>JAWOCV010000065.1:0-16579 GCA_046483585.1 Marinilabilia sp. | reverse complement strand
GGAAAAGCCGGCGGGGAAATGACCTTTATAGATACCAACGAAGAAGAAAAAGTACTCTGCTTTTCACGCAGAAAAGACGGTAACACCGTAGTGGCTCTTTTCAATTTATCGGATGATCCGGTCAATGTGTCTGCAGAAGGAGGACCAGAGGGAACTTTTGTGGAAGCTATGAATGACCGCGAAGTCACACTTCCGGTTGAGGAAACTTCATTGCAACCATGGGCGTTTCAGATTTACAAGCGTCAGGAATGAGACTGCTTTCCGGGCCGGTGTAACCAACCCACTTACACCGGCCTATTCCTTTTCCATGAGATCAAACTGTTCTACCACAGAGTAAACCGGCCCGCCGGAAGTCAGGCGACTTTTGTACAAAACCACATGATCAACCGGTTGATGCCCCCAAAAAGTATCACGGTTCCGGTCAACCTCTTCCTTCAGCATGCCGGGCTCCTCCAATCGCTTGATCCTGCAAAGGGTCAGATGGGGACGAAACGGACGATCATCGTAAGGCAGGTCCAGCACCGATGCCCCTTCTTCCACCATTGTCTTCAACCGGTCAAGGTAATCGCCGGGGCGAACACCAGCCCAGACCACCCTGGGAGCACCGGGATGGCCAAAAAAACCGCTTCCCTCAAAAGCAATTTCCCCTTTCGGGATCCCAGCAAGGGACTTCCTGAGCGACTCCCGCAAATGTTCGAGCCCCTCTTCATCCACATCACCTATAAATTTAAGAGTAAGATGCCATTGACGGTGATCGCTCCAGTTAATCCGCCCGGAGAACGGCATTTGCTTAAGGCCATCCTTCCACTCCGCCAGATCAGGAAGTTTATTTACGGGAAGTGCCACGAAAGTTCGTATTTTTCTCATAAAATTTGATTTTGCATAGAGAGACAAAAACCTTTAAATTAGTCCCATGTCCGGATAAACCCGGAACAATTAAACATTTTTCCGTCTAATATGTAAAACCTAAAAAGAAAAAATATGTCAGAAAAGAAAAAAATTGCTGTCGTCCTTTCAGGAAATGGTGTTTTCGATGGATCCGAGATCCACGAATCTGTTTTGACCCTTTTGGCTATTGCCAGAGCCGGTGCCCAATATGAGATATTTGCCCCGAACATGGAGCAACGCCATGTTGTCAATCACCTGACAGGCGATGAAACACATGAAAGCCGCAACGTGCTTGTGGAAGCCGCGCGAATAGCACGTGGGGACATCAAAGCCCTAAGCGATTTCAAAGCTGAGGATTTCGATGCCCTCATGTTCCCCGGTGGATTCGGTGCCGCCAAAAATCTCAGCAGTTTCGCTTTCGACGGACCCGATTGTTCTGTCCACCCTGAAGTGAAAGAGGCCATTGACAGTATCCACAAAGCCGGAAAACCCATTGGTGCCCTTTGCATATCTCCGGTTATTGTGGCCAAAGTTATCGGTGACGTCGAACTTACCATTGGATCAGACCAGGGTACAGCCGAAGCGGTCCAAAAAATGGGTGCTAAACACGTCGAAACAACACACGGACAGGTGATCCGGGATACCAAAAACAAGATCGCCACCACCCCCTGCTATATGCTTGATGCAACCATCACACAAATTGCCGACGGAGCCGACAATGTGGTAAAAGCCGTTCTGGAAATGGTATGATAAAGACGGTGGATCTGCTTCTCAAAAATTTGGAAAGAAAAGAGCCCCGGGCAGTCATCATACGATAAATGACTTTCCCGGGGCTGTTATTTTACAAATGCTTTAATCTCTGAAATAAAGAGAGCTATTGATTCGCAACATGAAATGTTCCGGTATTTGTTCAGAACAGCTCATAAAACACCATTCTCAACGAGAATAACGATATGCTCGATCATCCGGTCTTCTTCCTTACCATCAAATTCAGATTTCAGGTTAGATCCAAACAAACGCGCCACCGACTGCCAGAAGAAAGCAGAAAATCCCCCTTTGTAATCTTTGATAAGGTTGTAACTTGTATCTCCGGTTTCCCGGTCAATCAGCTTGATCAGAATACGCCCCTGAGAAAAGGTAAGCTTCCGCAGTGGCTTTTCAAAATCCCTGAACAATTTCTTTTCTGCTTTTTTCAGGTATTCTTTGCGCTCTTTTTCATCTTCAATCTCCGCCAGCTCGGCATTGATCACTTCCAGTTTCCTTGCGGCAAGTCTGGCATAAGGCAAAGTCACTTTTATATTATGGACCAGCTTGTTGTACCTGCGGCGCTCCCGTTTGTTCTTAAATTCCCACTCCGGAACAATTTGAACTTCTCCCAAAAGCACATGAGGAATGGTATCACCATTGAACACCTTCGTCTCAAGCATAAAAACTTCCTCGCCATCCACTTCCTCTATCCGGTAATTTTGCCCTGACAGAACAAATGTCGCGCCCCATAACACCAGTATCAATATACTGTAACGAATCATCATAACGATCCTCCTCTTTCCTTCAACATGCAAAAAGCTTACCTAACCTGGTTAATTTATGAATTAATCAGGCTAAGAACATCTTCCCAAAACCATATGTACAGAAAATAATCTCTTATGCCAACGTGTTCCATTCGATCAATGAACTTTCTATACTATTCTTTCTTTTCTGAAATCTGCCGCAACCACTCAATCTCCCGGGGCCAGCGTTCAGGATCCGGTGTCTCCAGAATAAGCGGCACGTCATTCAAGCGATTATCCTGCATGAGACGGGTAAATGCCCGTTCGCCGATCTCCCCCTCGCCCAAACTGGCATGACGGTCGATACGGCTGCCCAGCTCACGTTTGGCATCATTCAGGTGGATGCCCTTAAGATAATCTAAACCAACCATGTGGTCAAAATCATTCCATATTTTTTCATAACCGTTTTCCGACAAGAAATCATAACCAGCGGCCCATCCGTGGCATGTGTCGATGCAAACCCCTACCCGTGATTTGTCATCAATCCGGTCGATAATGAAAGCCAGATGCTCAAAACTGTACCCCAGATTGGTCCCCTGCCCGGCCGTATTCTCAATCACAGCCGTCACATTACGCGTAGCTTCCAGAGCCTCATTGACTGAATCAGCAACACGTTTAAGGGATTCCTCTTCAGAGATTTTACCCAAATGACTCCCGGGATGAAAGTTCAGACGATCAAGTCCCAGCTGCTGGCAACGCTGCATTTCATCCAGAAAGGCATCGCGTGACTTCCTGATACCGGCCTCTTCAGGATGTCCCAGATTGATCAAATAACTGTCATGGGGTAAAATATGCCGGGGCTTAAATCCGTGCTTTTCACAATTTTCCCTGAATTTCACGATATTTTTTTCGGTCAGGGGTTTTGCCTTCCACTGACGCTGGTTCTTGGTAAACAAAGCAAAAGCAGTGGCCCCTATAGCGGCTGCATTGACAGGGGCATTTTCCACTCCCCCGGCTGCACTGACATGTGCGCCTATGTATTTCTCTGTCATAATTTCCGTTTTTATGCAAGATTTATATAACAATAGTCCGTTATACTTTTGTAATACCTTGTAATTCAATTGTTTAAAATTCCGGCGTTTCCCCGATTAAATTACAGTATATCAGTGTTATACAAGTTTTCTTAAATCTTACATCTAATAATCTAACGACCTAACGATCTATTGAAGATATGCCGCAAAGAATAATCAAAATTTCTTATAGTCTTTAGTATCCAGCCTCTAACTTCTAGCTTTGAGCTTCGAACTTTGAGCTTCGAACTTTCACCTACAAAGTACTTTCTGCCTTATGCCTCTGCGACGGAAATACTAAATATCTAAGAATCCAACGATTTATTGTATAAAGATAATAGATCAACCGATATTTTTGAATATGAAGAAACCACAATCCCCTATGACATTTTGACAACCCCCTGCTTTTGGCATTATTTCTGACAAATGCATTAATGTATATCTTTACATATTCATATAACTAATACAAACCATGGATCATCAAATTGTAAAATCGTTGTCAGAATTCCAAAGCAATCTGAGCAAACACCCCAATTTGTTCCTCCTGATCTACAAAAAGGGATCGGAACAAAGCGATTGTGCACTGGAAAACCTTGAGTCGCTGCAAAACGAGGATAGTCCGCCAGTCCTGTCTGTAAACGTAAGTGAAGTCAGGGATGTTCACCCGGCCTATGACATTACTACAGCCCCGGTTCTTATCGAATTCAAAGACCAAAAACCTGTCCGCCAACTTAAAGGTTGTCACCGGCCAGTGGCTTTGGAAAACTTTTTCAGACCCACAACCGCAAAAACAGGAGAAAAAGGGAAAAAATCGAGACAAGTCATCGTCTATACCACACCCACATGTTCATGGTGCCGTACCCTGAAAGATTATCTCCGGAATAACCAGGTCCCGTTCAGAGAAATAGATGTAACCAAAGACGAGAAAGCAGCCACTGACATGGTAAAAAGAAGCGGCCAGCAAGGCGTTCCTCAGAGTCTGATCGACGGGCAGGTAGTGGTAGGATTTGACCGCAATAAAATCAACAACCTGTTAGGAATCAATGGCTGAATCCCTGGAATGGTAAGTAACCGCTACTGCAAAATATTCTCACGCAGAAGTAAAAGAAACCACTGAAAACAATGTATAACCACTAAATAATAAATAGATAATGAAAGAGTTACAACCAATCAATCAAAATGTATTGCTCGAGTTGGAAGACAACAGCACCGAGCAAAAAACGGCCTCCGGGATCATTATTCCCGAAAGCGCCAAAACGCAGGAAAAAACCGGCAAGGTAGTTGGCATCAGCAACATCGAAAACCCCGAAATTGCTGTTGGCGACACCGTTCTCTACAAAGAGTTTTCGGGAACAGAGCTGGAATTTGAAGACAAAAATTACCTGCTCGTCCCCTACTCTGACATCCTGGGAAAAGTTGTCGAAACCGACAGCATCTGAGAGAAGCTCATTCCTAAAGGTTGACCCTTCATACGTTTGAACAAGTTATTATTCCATCCAAATAAAAGCCGGGGACAAAAACCCCGGCTTTTTTATGCAAGCAACGGGACAAAAATCAGATTTTTTATCTGAAACAATTATTATATTGCACACCGGGAAACACATCTAAATCGAAATTGTATGAGTACTCCGATCACTCCCCGGATAACTTCCGAAATAGGTGAACTCGAAGCTGTTATCCTTCACACACCCGGTCCGGAAGTGGAGAACATGACCCCGGCCAATGCTGAAAGGGCTTTGTACAGCGACATACTTAATCTTCCCGTGGCTCTGGAAGAATATCAACAATTCAGTCAGGTGCTCAAGAAGATCACTCAAACTTTTCAGGTAAAAGAACTCCTGACAGAGGTTCTGGCTGACCAGGATCTGAAATCCTCCCTGGTCAAACGAATATGCAGCCATGAGCAGGTGCAAAACATTCAAAAAGACCTGCTGGACCTCAACCACCAGGAACTGGCATCCCAACTCATCGAAGGAGTGGCCTTAAAGCGGGACTCACTTTCCACATTTCTTTCCGACGAACGCTATGCCTTGCGGCCGTTGCACAACTTTTTCTTTACACGGGATGCATCTGCTACGGTATACAATGAAGTCATGATCTCAAAAATGGCCAATAAAGTCCGGGAACGGGAATCTATGATCATGGAGGCCATTTTCAACCATTCCCCTCATTTCCGGACCACAACTCTCAATCCGGGAACTACCCCAAATGTGGGAGAAGAAACCTTCATCGAAGGCGGAGATATTCTTCTGGCCCGTGAAGACATTCTGGTTGTAGGCAACGGAGCCCGGACTTCCACCCATGGCATTGACTTCCTTGTCGAGCAATTGAAAAAACAAAAGGGGAAAAAACATCTGGTGGTCCAGCAACTCCCCAGCTCCCCCGAATCGTTCATTCACCTGGATATGGTATTTACATTGCTCGACCATGATACCTGTATGGTTTACGATCCAATGGTGCGCCAGGAGACCAATTTTGCCACCATCCTCATGACCATCGACAACGGCACCGTTACCAACATATCACGCCAACCAGGACTTCTGCAATGCCTCAAAAAACTCGGCATGGATCTGGAACCCATCTCATGCGGGGGAAAAGATCTTTGGCAACAGGAAAGGGAACAGTGGCACAGCGGCGCCAACTTTTTTGCTATTGCTCCCGGCAAACTCATGGGATACGCACGGAATGTTCACACCCTTGAAGAGTTGAACAATTCCGGATACGCTATTTTAAAAGCATCGGATGTCATTACCGGCAAACAGGACATTTCCGCATACGAAAAATATGTCATTACCATTGAAGGGTCCGAGCTGCCGCGGGGAGGCGGAGGAGCACGATGCATGACCATGCCGGTAAGACGACGGGATATCTGATCACGCCAACGGTTAAACCACTTCTTTTACAAGGCGGGCGGCTTCCTGCAATGTAATGGCCGACTGGACCTTCAATCCCGACTCATCAATCACCTTTTTGCCCTCTTCAGCATTGGTACCCTGAAGGCGAACAATCACCGGGATATTAATCTGTCCCAGGTTCTTATACGCTTCAACCACACCAGAAGCGACACGGTCACAGCGCACAATGCCTCCAAACACGTTGATAAGCACCGCTTTTACAGAAGGGTCTCCAAGGATGATCTTAAGGCCTGCCTCCACAGTAGTGGCATTGGCACCACCACCCACATCAAGAAAATTTGCGGGGTCACCACCGGACAATTTGATCATATCCATGGTCGCCATAGCCAGGCCGGCACCATTTACCATACAGCCAACATTTCCGTTAAGCTTAATGAAATTAAGATCATGTTCTCCGGCCTTGACTTCTGTGGGATCCTCCTCATCAAGATCGCGCATTTCAGCAAGATCAGGATGCCGAAACAGGGCATTATCATCAAGATTGACCTTGGCATCAACAGCCAGAATCTTCTCATCAGTGGTTTTCAAAACAGGATTGATCTCAAACAAAGATGCATCCACTGAGACAAAGGCGCGATAAAGTGCAGAGACAAACCTGGTCATCTGTTTAAAGGCCTCACCCTCAAGCCCAAGGTTAAAAGCAATATTCCGCGTTTGAAAAGGCAATACACCGGTGCCGGGATCAATCTCTTCTTTGAATATCCTCTCCGGGGTGTTTTGTGCCACCTCTTCGATATCAACCCCTCCCTCGGGAGAATACATAATGATATACCGTCCCGTTTCCCGGTCAAGCAGGACACTCATATAATATTCCTCCTTTTCAGAAGGGCCGGGATAATAAACATCCTGAGCAACCAGTACTTTCCGGACTTTTTTACCCGCATCTCCGGTTTGATGGGTAACAAGTTGCATGCCGATCATCTTATTCGTCAATTCCTCAACTTCCTCAAGGCTTTTGGCCAGTTTAACCCCACCACCTTTACCACGCCCTCCGGCATGAACCTGGGCCTTTATGACCCACCATTTGGTACCGGTCTGTTCCTGTAATTGCTTTGCAGCTTCAACTGCTTCTGCAGGAGAAGCCGCCATAATACCTTCCTGGATATTTACTCCGTTTTCTTTCAAAACAGCTTTGGCCTGATACTCATGAATGTTCATATAATTCAAATTTTATTTGTAAAATCACTTAATTGACATAACATTGATGCTTGGACCTTTTGCATGCCATAACAATTCGTCCCGGTGTGTTCCAGTACCTCGACAACTATCAGGTAAAAGAACCCGTTTAAATGACACGAGAGGAAAGCAGCTCCATACGTCATGGGCAACCGTCACTCTCCTCTCCTCTCTTCAAAACAACCCATGTATCTCCCTGTAAAAAAGAATCATTAATTTTGTCGATCTAAAAACCCAGATCATGCGCAAATTAAAACTCGATGAGCTAAACCGAATATCGGTAAAAGATTTCAAAAAAACGCATAAAACACCAATTATTGTGGTACTCGACAATGTCAGGAGTCTCCACAATGTGGGAAGTGTTTTTCGCACATCAGACGCTTTCAGGCTGGAAGCAGTCTATTTATGCGGTATAACCTCCACTCCTCCCCATAAGGAAATCCATAAAACGGCCTTAGGGGCGGAAGACTCAGTTGAATGGCTCTATTTTGAAAGAACAATTGATGCGGCAGAAAAGTTGAAACAAGACGGATATTCACTCATCGGGTTGGAACAGGTAGAAGGGAGTACCGATTTGCGGACCTTTCAACCAGACACTTCAAAAAAATATGCCATCATATTGGGCCATGAAGTACGGGGCATCGACCAGACGGTAATAGACCAATGCGAATTATGCCTGGAAATTCCGCAGTATGGCACCAAACATTCGCTTAATGTATCAGTATCTGCGGGCATTGTATTATGGGAAATCTCGAAAGCATGGTTTCCCGTTAAATAGTTTACACAAAAAAAGGCAGTACCGCATTGGCACTGCCTTTTCTATATAATTCTTTCAGGAATTCTTGTTACTATTCAACAATATCTGTGAATGAAGAATCTTCGAAATAACTGGCAAATTCCATATCAGTGGCAGCAACTTCTTTAAGACTGCTGTCAAGATCCACTGCGTTACGAAGTTCATCAAACATCATATCGGTATCATTGGTGCGGGCACCGATGATGGCTTTCAGATAATGCTTAATACCAATTTCTTCTGTATTGGCATTCAATGTAGCCAGGGCAGCATCATAATTTCCGTTCAGCAGTTTGGCCAGGGCAGCACTACAGCTGTTGCTGTTACCGAAATAACGAACGGCTTCGTCATAGTCACCATTAACTATAGCCAACACTCCAAGATTATTGTCCAGAGCATCACCGGCGCCGGCAGCAGAATCAAAGTATTCTTCGGCTGCTTCATAGTCATCCTCATAAAGCGCAACAACGCCAAGATTGTTTACAACTTCCGGCTCGTTGGCCTTCATATCATTGGCTTTCTCAAAAGCCACTTTGGCATCTTCCACTTCACCCTGATTATAGAGAACAACACCTATGTTGTTTTGAGCTCTCCAGCTGTTGGGATTCTGATCAAGGGCAGCCTCGTAAATGTCAAGTTGCTCATCAAGATCATCAGTGAGGGTAGCAGCATAAAGCAATTCTTCCAATTCGAGTTCAGAAGGATTATTTGCAGCAAGCTCGGAGATCTCTTCGTCTGATTTGCCGATCACCTCAACATTAACGTTGAGTTTTGAACGACGGAGTTTTGGAAGGATGTCGTCAGCAAGAACTTCCCAAACCTCAGCCATATCTTCCATCTCTTCTTCGCGTACTTCAGGATCGTCATGAGTGGAAAGAACACGGAGAATCAGATCTTTGTCTTCAATATCGCTCTCTTCAACAAGCTCTTTAAATCCTTCCCAGTCTTCGGGTGTATTCCGAAGTTCCCAGAAATCTTCATCTGAAGCTTCTTCAACTTCGGCATCTTCCATTTCCCCGGACAAGAATTTCTTGGCAGACTCTTCACGGGCTTTGGCAAGATCTGTGTTCAAATCAAGGGGGCCATCAGGAGAAGCATAAGCTGAAATATTGCCTGCTTTGAATTCTTTGTTGTCGGCTTCTTTAGCCTCCTTAATGAAATCGATCAAAGCTTTAACATCGTCTTTCTCTACTTCTGAATCACGAACATTTGAACGTTCGATCTCATAATGAATATCTGCGTCGCCATCTTCGGGAACAACACGCTCGAAATCATCTTCTCCAACAGCAGCCCGGGCACCTTCTTTACCCAGGAGATAGGATGTAGCCACAACCCCTTCTGCAATCTTTACAGGCTCAAAATCTACCGAGTTATCTCCGCGGGTAGCAGTGATGCGCACTTCCAGATCAGAGATCCGCATGTCTTCTTCATAATCAACGGAGCCTTCGTAAGAAAACTGACCGCCATCTGACTTGGAGATCGTCTTAGCATTTCCATCCACATCCTCACCTTGCAATTGGTAGGATTCGTATGCAGTCTCTCCTCCTTCATAGACCAATACAGGTGTTGCTTCCACCTCAGTCTTTTTGTCGAAATATCCTCCGGGGATCTGCACATCAATCTCAACCGGTACTTTGCCTCCATGAGCCTCAAGCACCTCAGGGGTTACTGTGTAATCAATGTCTGCTGCATTGTCTTTCATCTTATCCAGACCGGAGCAACTTGCCAGCAATGCTGCAAGAGCTACCGTTGCAAATAGATTAATCCTTGTTCTTTTCATAATGTTAACTGAATTATTAGTTCTTGAATAAATCCTATCTTCTTCACAAATTTAGGAATGTTTTTAAAAAATAAAACACTTCTCCTACGATTTATTGCAAATATAGACAATCGCTGAAGTTTTTCAAGTAAAAAACCACACTTAATCCATCGATTTTTTACGATCTATTTTTGCTCAATCAATCATTTATATTTACAATAATAAGAATTTAAGTTGTATAAGTAAAGTTTTTTTACAGATTAATTCTTTATTGTACTCACTTTTAACAGTTTATTTACAATAATGTATTTAACCCCGTATTTCCACCCTCAATCAGACCGGCTTATAAACTTTGGATCAGATGTTTTCTGATCGAATCCGTGGACCACTTCCTGGTCCCTTTATTTATGATTAATATGGTTCCACATCCATATTGTAGAAAGTAAACGACCACATATCAACGACTTCCTGTATCTGTTTGGAAACAGGCTTACCTGCACCATGGCCGGCTTTTGTCTCAATCCGTGCCAATACGGGATTATCGCCATGGTATTTTTCCTGTAAAGCAGCAATATACTTAAATGTATGTGCCGGCACTACCCTGTCATCATGATCGGCGGTAAAAGCGAGGGTGGCCGGATAATCCAGACCCGATTGAATGTTATGCAACGGGGAATAATCATACAAATACCGGAACATCTCTTCACTCTCGTCACTCCTTCCATAATCACCTGCCCATGCCCAGCCAATGGTAAACTTGTGATAACGCAACATATCCATAACGCCAACTGCCGGAAGCGACACTGCAAAAAGGTCGGGCCTTTGATTGGCTACTGCTCCCAGCAAAAGACCACCATTGGAGCCACCCCTTATAGCGATCTTATCAGGGTTGGTGTAGTTCATTTCGATAACCTTCTCTGCTGCCAGAATAAAATCATCAAATACCCGTTGCTTGTTCATTTTTGTACCGGCCTGATGCCAGTCTTCGCCATATTCCCCTCCCCCGCGGATGTGTGCATTGACATAAATACCGCCATTCTCGAGCCATGGGATCAGACGAACATCAAAACCAGGCTCATAAACAATATTAAATCCGCCATAACCGTAAAGCATCAAAGGATTATTCCCATCCATTTCAAGGCCCTTTTTATGAACAATATGCAAAGGAACCTGAGCTCCGTCGTCGGCTTCTGCAAAGATCAACTTGGTGACATAATCACTCCCGTCAAAATCAACACCGGATTCAAATACCACTTCCTTTTCATCAGCCTGTAAATCCATCCGGTATATCCGGGGGAGAACGTTATAGGAATCAAATGAGTAAAACACTTCATCATCCTCCCGAATGGAACGAAGCGAACCAACTGAACCCGGCCCCGGTAAATCAATATCTTGTTGCTTCTCTCCTTTCAGGTCGAAAACCTCAATCTTGGACTCGGCATCGACCATATACAAGGCCAGAGCATAGGAACGCGACAATTCCACATCCTCTAATACGCCGGATTGTTCAGGAATGATCTCTTCCCAATTATCGATTTCCGGATCCTGAGGGTCAACAGACATCACTCGGTAGCGGGGAGCTCCGAAGTTGGTCAGGACCCAGAGTTTTCCGTCAACTGTTCCAATATATGATGTTTCATGCTCAAAGGTAGTGTCAGCCACCATCCATTCTTCCTGATTCACCTCTTTAATCAAAAAAGAGTTGTTACTGGTAGATTCACTGCCGGAAAGGATGACATATTTATCATCATCATCCACTGTAGCTGAAAAGTTGCGTTGAGCATGATCTTCATCCATGTAGATCAGCTCATCACCGGACTGATCCTCGCCAATTTCATGAAAATAAACCTTTTGATACTCGTTTACCCCGGTAAGTCTTCCTCCTTCTTCAGGAGCATCATAACGGCTGTAATAGAATCCCCTGTTCCCTAACCAGGAAATATTGGAGAACTTCACCCACTCTATGTGATCATCAAGTTTCTCCCCTGTTTCAACATCCTTAACATAAATTTCCTGCCAATCGGAACCACCTTCAGAAAGGGCATAGGCCATATATTTTCCATCCTCAGAAATGCCAAAATCGGCAAGAGCAACAGTTCCGTCATCTGAAAGGGTGTTGGGGTCCAGCAATACACGTTCTTCACCATCACGACCTTCTTTCACATAAACCACGGACTGATCCTGAAGACCCTCATTCCTGGAAAAAAACCAATACCCTCCTTTACGGTAGGGTGTGCTCTGTTTTTCATAATCCCATAGTTCCGTAAGCCTTTTCTTTATTTTGTCCCGAAAAGGGATCTGATCGAGGTAATTTCGGGTCATCTCAGCCTGAACCCTGACCCACTCCTCTGTTTCCCGGGCACTATCGTCCTCAAGCCAACGATAAGGATCGGGCACTTCAGTGCCAAAATATTCATCCACGGTATCCACCTTTTTGGTTTCGGGATATTCGGGCTTCCCGGGGCCCTGTTTGCAGGAAATGAATGCCGACATAGCAAATAATAGTAAAATAACTGTTTTTGTCTTCATTTTAAATTTGATTGATAGTGTTAACCTAAATTTGTGATTCTGTTTAAACCTGATTAATAAAGTCTGTCTTGTTTGCGAATTCTTCGCTCTTTGTTTTTTCCGGCAAGCCACCCGGCCAGCATACCAATAAATGCTCCCGTAAGCAAAACCCCTCCAATGACAACTCCGGCCACAACAACGATGGTTATAAGGGCACCCAAAATCCCAACTAAGATCCCTATCAACACAAAACGTGACAACCAGAGTCCTTTGGGAAAAACATGGTGTTCGGTACGTAAATGTTTTACGCTCTCCTCCAGTTCAGCCTGAAATTTCACCATCTCAGGAGCATCCGTTTTCATCCAGCGACCCAATTCAAAACTCATCTCATCGAGCTCTTCAAAATGGGCTGCACAAACCGAACACCCGGACTTGTGCATTTCGAGGTGATGCATGAGACGGGGAAATGCTTCGAGACTATAAAACCGGATACTTTCACGCGGAGCCCCTTTCAGCCGATTGCTCAACACTTCATACCACTGCTGAATCGTCTTGTTTCTGGTCATAAGAACAAAAAAGGTTAGATCAAAAAAACAGTTCCGTCATTTTCCACAGGAATGTTTGACAAAAGTTAGGTTAAATATCAGAAAAATTAATCAGAAAACTTGAACTTCCAAATATCTGGTTAAAATATAAAAGTTACGATAAAAAAACAAACTCCCCGCTGGTAAATCGATGACCAACGGGGAGTTCAAATATCTTAAAGATTCACGGCCCTTTTTTTAACAAAAGGCCGGGAACTGAAGTTCAACACACAATTTATTTGCGTTCAGGCTTAGGCAACAAAACTTTACGGGAAAGTTTAAGTTTTCCTGACCGCTGATCCACATCAATAAGTTTGACATCAACGGTTTCACCTTCTTCAAGAACATCTTCCACTTTTTCCAGGCGGCGCCATTCAATTTCCGAGATATGAAGCAAACCGTCCTTCCCGGGAAGGATCTCTATGAAAGCCCCAAAGGGAACAATGGACTTGACTTTACCGGAATAGATCTTTCCGACTTCAGGGACAGCGATAATGCCTTCAATCCGGGCAAGAGCTTTATCAATATTTTCTTTATTGCTGGCCGAGATGTCTACGATACCATTGTTTTCATCTTCATCGATGGCGATATCGGTTTCGGTTTCAGCCTGTATTTCCTGGATGATCTTTCCACCGGGTCCGATAACAGCGCCGATCATCTCTTTCGGTATCTTAAGTGTGACGATGCGGGGCGCATGGGGTTTATAGTCCTTGCGGGGCTCACTGATAACTTCGGTCATTTTGTCAAGAATGTGAAGCCGACCGCGACGGGCCTGATCAAGGGCTTTCTCCAATACTTCATAAGAGAGTCCTTCCACCTTTATGTCCATCTGAGTGGCGGTTATTCCATCCCTGGTACCGGTAACTTTAAAGTCCATGTCCCCGAGATGGTCTTCATCACCCAGAATGTCCGAAAGCACCACATGCTTATCGCTGTCCTTATCAGTGATCAATCCCATAGCAATACCCGAAACGGGTTTTTTAAAATTGATCCCGGCATCCATAAGGGCCATTGTCCCGGCACAAACGGTAGCCATTGATGAGGAACCGTTGGACTCAAGTATATCAGAGACCACCCGGATGACGTAGGGCAATTCTTCAGGCAACATGCCTTTTAACGCACGGTATGCAAGGTTTCCGTGCCCGACTTCCCGACGGCCAACACCCCGGTAAGGTTTGGCGTCATTGGTTGAGAAAGGCGGAAAATTGTAATGCAGCAGAAACCGGTCCCTGCCTTTGACCAAAACATCATCAACGATCTTTTCATCAAGTTTGGAACCAAGGGTCACGGTGGTTAGTGACTGAGTTTCACCCCGCGTAAAAACGGCAGATCCGTGCGGGCCGGGAAGTGAATCGATCTCACACCAGATGGGGCGGATCTCATCCATGGCACGTCCGTCGAGGCGGATATTTTCGTCAAGCATAACGCGCCGTACTGCTTCTTTTTCTACGTCATGGAAATAACGCTTGATAAGACTCTGAGGAATTTCATCCTCTTCACTATTGTAATGGCTTTCAATAAATTCATTCAGGATCTCGTCGAAAGCTTCCATCCGTTCCTGCTTGTTTGGATTGGCCGAACGGGCTACTTCAAGAGCCTTTTCATAAGTGGCGTCCCAAACCTTCTGACGAAGATCTTCGTCATTCTCTTCATGCGAGTATTCTCTTTTCTCCTTTTTCCCGACCATCTCAGCTAGCTCCAGCTGGGCGTCGCACTGCACCTTGATGGCTTCATGAGCAAATTTCATGGCTTCCAAAAGCTCAGTTTCGGAAACTTCATTCATTTCACCCTCTACCATCAGGATGTTGTCCTTTGAGGCAGCAACAATTATATCCATGTCGGCTTCCTTAATCTCGGAAGCGGAAGGATTGATCTTCAATTCTCCGTTGATTCGGCCAACACGGACTTCCGAAATGGGCCCTCCAAATGGCACATCAGAAACAGCCAGTGCAGCAGAAGCGGCCAGGCCGGCCAATGCATCCGGAGCACTTTCACTGTCGGCAGAAATAAGACTTACCGTTACAAATGTATCGGCATGATAATCATCAGGGAACAGTGGACGCAATGCCCGGTCCACCAAACGGGACACGAGTATCTCAAAATCGGAAGGACGACCTTCTCTTTTTAGAAAACCTCCGGGAAACCGTCCTACAGCAGAAAACTTTTCTTTGTAATCTACAGATAACGGCATGAAATCAACATCGGGTTTTGCCTCTTTGGCAGAAACCACTGTGGCGAGCAAATAGGTATTGCCCATGCGTACAACAACCGATCCGTCGGCCTGTTTGGCCAACTTTCCAGTTTCAATTACAATCGACCGTCCATCTCCAAGGTCGATACTTTTTTCAATCGGCTTAATCATAAATAAATCTCTATTTTTCTTACAATCTCTTAGTCAGCCCCAAAGATAGATAATATCTGACACTCACGCTTTGCATTCACGTATTTTTTTGCAAAAAACAACCAATGCCTGCAAAAATTCGGCCGTAGCCCCAAAACAATGAAGGGCAATTCCCATTAGAGAATTGCCCTTTCATTCATATTTTCCACGACCTACTTACGGATGTGAAGCTCTTTCAGAATGGCCCGGTATTTCTCAATATCCTTGGCCTTCAGGTAGTCCAGCAAACGACGCCGTTTTCCTACCATTTTTTTCAAAGCATACTCCGTGCTGAAGTCCTTCTTGTGGGTCTTCAGGTGTTCGGTCAAATGTGCGATACGGTTGGTAAATAATGCTATCTGGCTTTCTGGTGAACCAGTATCAGAATTCGACTTCCCGTGCTTCGCAAAAATCTCTTGTTTTTCTTCTTTTGTCAGATGCATACGACCTTAATTAATTCATATTTTTTACAATTGAAGGTGCAAAGATAGAGATTAATTTTTCATTTCACAAAACATTTTCTTTTGTCTTTGCTCTGAATATCTGCATTCAATAATAGATTTTCGCTATAAAATCCCGGGATTTGTCAAAGACTAGAATCATAAAAAATCAGCCGGCCGTCCCTCTTTGGAGTAAAAGATTCATTCACTGATGAGCAATAATCCTGTGCCCGATGCGGCACTGGAGACATTTATGATGATCGCAATAATTCCTTTTCAAATGGACCAGTCCCTGACTCTCTGCAGCAGATGATGCCACCTTCTCATCCCTTAATCGCATCCAGTTTTTCACAATTCTGTTGTTTTCAGGTGGCATCTCGCTCAACCAGTCAATGGCTTTATTCTCAAGAGATGATTTCCCGCGCAATCGCCCATATGCAAAGAAAAAAGGGACAACAGTATTAATAATGAGCAAATCCACGGCCTGGCGGCCCAGCATTTTTACCCGTTTTTTCCCTTCTACACCGGGCCGATAATGGTGATCCCAATAAGACAGCGGTCGGGCCTGTAACAATT
>JAWOCV010000060.1:0-7988 GCA_046483585.1 Marinilabilia sp. | reverse complement strand
AATCTGAAGATCACACAAAGATTTAATTTCAGCCTGTTTGTAAAGATGGAATATGACAATATGGCTCCCCCGGAAATGGATAAACTGTTTTACACTATAAACAATTCATTTCGGTGGAGTTTCTAATTCGCTGGTGTCTGGTTGTGGCAGTCCGTTGATAAATTAAAATTCAGTTGTTTAAATCTAATTTTGTGGGTTCTTTGGTCATGTCCCAAAAAGAGCAACCATTTCTTTCCAGCTTCCAGCTTCGAGCTTCGAGCTTCGAGCTTCGAGCTTTGAGCTTCCAGCTTCGAGCTTCCGGCTTTGAGCTTCCAACCTCCCCGGCGGCCGGGATACTTACATTAAATAATCTCTTGTGGTTAAAAAACTTTAAAAAATAATCATGTTTTTTGTGCATTTGGTTTCAGAATCTCTTAACTTTGAATATGGTTAGAATTGTAATACTGTAATGCCCTGTTCTATAGTGAGCTTTGCTGTATATTTTTCTAATACCTGAGAGAACCCTTATTTTTTAATTATTCTTTTTTACTATGAACATTTTTGTAGCAAAGCTCAGCTCCCGTACGACAAATGAGGATCTTGAGCAAATGTTTGGCGAATTCGGAGAAGTAACTTCCGCCAAAGTGATTATGGATCGTGAAAGCGGTTATTCAAAGCGTTACGGCTTTGTTGAGATGCCCAACGACGATGAGGCCAACACTGCCATTGAAAGTCTGGACGACAAAGAGCTGGACGGCAGCCGGATTGTTGTTAAAAAGGCCCGGCCCCGCGAAGAAGCGGCTGGCCGTGGTGGCGGTGGGGGACGCCAGTCCCGGAGTAACCGTTACTAAAAAGATTTGAAAGGTGTCGCCCGGCGGCACCTTTTTTTTGATCCCGGGGTATTCTGATGCCGGGATTTTTTTGTGGATTTTAATGACAATAGATCGTTAGATTTTTAGATTTAAGATCTAAGATGATTCGTATGTTGCTGATAATATGTGTTTTAATACAAATACTCCCTTGCATTTAAACAATTGAATAACAGACACTTAAAAAAATTTAACGGACTATTGAATAAAAAAATCTGTCAAAATCTTTGTGGGTGCACAACAATTCTCTTGCATAGTTAAAGGTCAGCGAGTTTTTTATATTTTTGCACTCTCTGTCTGACCACCATCAATGTAAGATGAAAATATTATGGAAATAGCAAGTAAGTACAGCCCCGGTGACACGGAAAGCAAATGGTATCAATACTGGATGGACCAGAAATTTTTTAAATCTGTTCCCGATGAGCGTGAACCTTATACCATGGTCATTCCGCCACCAAATGTGACAGGCGTGTTGCACATGGGTCATATGCTCAACAACACCATTCAGGATATTCTGGTGCGTCGTGCCCGCATGCAGGGCAAAAATGCCTGCTGGGTGCCCGGTACCGACCATGCTTCTATTGCTACCGAAGCCAAAGTTGTGAATAAACTGCGTGAAGAAGGCATTCCCAAAGGGGCCCTAAGCCGGGATGAGTTCCTGAAGCATGCCTGGGAATGGACGGAAAAGCATGGCGGTATAATTCTGGAACAGCTTAAGAAGCTGGGGGCCTCGTGCGACTGGGACCGTACCTGCTTTACCATGGACGAGATAAGAAGTGCCGGCGTGATCAAGGTATTTGTGGATCTGTATCGTAAAGGTCATATTTACCGGGGAGTGCGTATGGTCAACTGGGATCCTGCTGCCAAAACAGCTCTTTCGGATGAAGAGGTGGTTTATCGTGAAGTAGAATCAGGGTTATATCATGTTCGTTACCAGGTGGCAGGGAGCGATGATGAATTTGTTACCATTGCTACCACACGGCCCGAAACCATCCTTGGAGACACGGCCGTTTGCATCAATCCCAATGATGAAAGGTTCAAACACCTGGTGGGGAAAAATGTGATTGTTCCCCTGGCAGAGAGGCCCATTCCCGTTATTGAGGACGATTACGTGGATATGGAATTCGGAACCGGATGTCTCAAGATTACACCCGCCCATGATGTCAACGATTATGAGATCGGGATGCGCCATAATCTGGAAACCATCGACATCTTTAACGATGATGGTACTTTGAGTGAGAATGCCCGTCTTTATGTGGGTGAGGACCGTTTTGATGTCCGCGAAAAGATTGTTGCCGATCTTAAGAAAGCAGGAAACCTGGTGAAGATCGAGAATTACACCAATAAGGTGGGATTCTCGGAACGCACCCATGTTGCCATTGAACCCAAGCTCAGCACCCAGTGGTTTCTGAGAATGTCAGATCTGGCCAAACCAGCCCTCAAAGCAGTGATGGAAGATGAAATACGGTTTCATCCTCCAAAATTCAAGAATCTTTACCGCCACTGGATGGAGAATGTGAGAGACTGGTGTATTTCACGGCAGCTGTGGTGGGGACATCGCATACCGGTCTATTACCTTGAGGATGGCAATTTTGTAGTGGCCGAGACAGAAGAAGAGGCTGTCCAGCTGGCCCGCGAAAAAAGCGGGGATAACTCCCTTACAATAGAAGATCTGGCCCAGGACGAGGATGTCCTGGATACCTGGGCTTCATCATGGTTGTGGCCCATCACTGTTTTTGACGGGTTCAACCCCGAAAATAAGGAGATTGATTATTATTATCCCACCGATGATCTGGTGACGGCCCCCGAGATCATATTTTTCTGGGTGGCCCGGATGATCATGGCGGGATATGAATACCGGCAGGCGCCTCCTTTTAGAAATGTCTATTTCACAGGAATTGTGCGTGATAAGTACCGGCAAAAAATGTCCAAATCGCTGGGGAACTCCCCCGAACCCCTGGAACTCATTCAAAAATACGGGGCCGACGGTGTTCGTATGGGAATGTTGCTTTGCTCACCAGCCGGTAACGATATTCTTTTCGAAGAGAGCCTAACTGAACAGGGACGAAATTTTGCCAATAAAATATGGAATGCATTCCGTTTGGTGAAAAGCTGGGAAGTAGACCCCAACATTGAGCAACCCCGTAGCTCTGCACTGGCCGGTGAGTGGTTCCGCAACAAATTGTGGCAGTCGGCAGCGGTTATTGACGACCATTTTGAAAAATTTCGCATCTCCGATGCTTTGATGGAAGTGTATCATCTTTTCTGGGACGAGTTCTCCTCCTGGTACCTTGAACTGATCAAACCTGCTTATCAGGCACCGGTTGATGAAAAGACCTTCCGCACGGTTCTAGGGTTTTTCGACGATCTGGTACGTCTGTTGCATCCTTTTATGCCCTTCATTACCGAAGAGATCTGGCATCATCTGGAGTCCCGGAAAGAAGGCGAAAGCATCATGATCAGTCTTCAGCCTGAAGCGAAAACCTATGATAAAAAACTGCTCGAACAGTTCGAACACATCAAGGAAGCCATTGCCGGTGTACGGAATCTCCGGCAGGAGAAGAACATCTCTCCGCGTGAAGAGCTGGATGTGAAGGTTATGGTCGGTGAAGACGGATACTTTGAAGAACTTATTCCCGTGCTGAAAAAGCTGGCCAATCTGAAGTCAGTGGAAAAAACCGGTGAGAAGGTCAATGGCGCTGTATCATTCCTGGTCAAATCGTCGGAATATTTTATTCCGTTGGAAGGATTGATCAATGTGGATGAGGAGATCGCCAAGCTGGAGGATGAACTGAAACGGATGGAGGGTTTTCTTAATGGTGTGATGAAGAAACTCGGGAATGAGCGATTCGTTAATAACGCTCCGGCCAATGTCGTGGAGCTTGAAAAAAAGAAAAAGGCCGATGCCGAAGCCCGGATCAAAGTCCTCAGCGAAAGCATTGAAAATCTTAAGGGAAATTGATCTGGCCGTCTGTGTATTCAGGATGGTCTGATCAGTGGAATTTCTCACGATTCGTTTTTAACAAAGAGTTGTGTTTATTAGTCGTAAATCAATGAACTTTAAAGTGAAGTACAATTTTCCGAAAATTTCTGTTCTCCCGGGACTTTTAATGGTTCTCGCAGGATTTGTGGGTTGCAATGAATCCTATCCGGGTGTTCCCCGTCAATATCATGGCCGGCTTGACACGGTCCTGGAAAGGGCCGGAGAAAACAGGCTCCAACTGGAAAAAGCCCTGGAACAGGTGCCCGACTCTCAAAAGGAGGGGATGGCTTTTCTCATTACCAACATGCCGGATCGCGATCTTGAAAGCTTGTCTTCCGGGTTTCTGGTCGAGAATGTTCATTATGCTTATCTGGCCAAAGAAAAATTTTCCTGGGCTGCTGCATTACCGGATTCTGTGTTTTTCAACGATGTGTTGCCCTATGCCTCCCTGAATGAAAGAAGGGACAACTGGAGAAAAGATTTCTTTGAACGGTTTTCCCGTTATGTGGAAGATGTCGATGACATCCGGCAGGCCATTGATTCGGTTAACCAAAATATCGTGGATGAGGTTGATGTGGAATATAATACCGACCGGGAAAAGCCGGATCAAAGCCCTTACGAATCTATGGAACAGGGGATGGCCTCCTGCTCTGGCCTTTCCATTCTGCTGACAGATGCTTTCCGTGCTGTGGGAATACCCTCCAGAATCGGGGGGACAGCCAACTGGCACGATGACCGGGGGAATCATAGCTGGAACGAGGTCTGGATCGATGGTGAATGGTATTTTACGGAATATTATCCGGGCGAACTTAACGAAAGCTGGTTTTTGGCTGATGCGGGCAGGGCCGATGCTGACGATCCGGAGTATGCGGTGTTTGCCTCTTCTTTTAAGCAAAAATCCCGGCATTTTCCGTTGGTATGGGACCGCTCTATTAAATACGTTCCGGCCGTGAATGTAACGGACCGGTATGTAAGTCTATATGAAGAGAAGCAGAAAGCGAAGGTGGAATCTGGCGAACTGGTGCCGGTTGAAGTGGCCATGTACAGAGATAATTCGGATACTTCGCAATCAGACAACCGTGTATCAGTGAATGTGGATGTTTTCAAAGGAGATGAGCAGGTGGACGGTGGAGAAACCAGTGGGCCCCGGAGTGATCTCAACGATGTGCTGACATTCTATCTTGAGAAAAACGATGCTTATTCGTTTCACTATACCAATGAAGCGGGAAGCAAAAAATCTGTTGAAAAAAAGGTGGGGGCCGATAAAGTCGAGCTGGAATTGTTTATGAATTAGTGTCCGTCTATAAATTCAATAGATCGTTAGATTTTTAGATTTAAGATCTAAGATGATTCATATATTACTGGTAATCTGTGTTTTAACATAAACATCTCTTCAGATCTAAACAATTGAAGAACAAGCACTTAAAAAAGTTTAACGGACTATTATAAATTAAGCAAGGAATTAATCAGGTTTTAGAGCTTTCAGGCTCATGTCGAGACTTCGGATGTGGTGGGTAAGCGCCCCTATTGAAATGAAATCCACGCCACATTCGGCATAAGCCCGCAGAGTTTCCTTGGTAATGCCCCCGGAGGCTTCAGTTTCGTAACGCCCGTCGATCAGGTCAACGGCCTCCCGAAGTGTCGTGACATCGAAATTATCGAGCATGATACGATGAACGCCGCCTTTGGCTAATACTTCACGTAATTCTTCCATGTTTCGGACCTCAATCTCAATTTGAAGCTTCTTCCCCGTTTTTCGAAGGTATTCCTGTGTGGTGGTTATGGCATTGCCAATGCCACCGGAAAAATCCACATGATTGTCTTTGAGCATGATCATGTCGAACAATCCCATGCGGTGATTTTCGCCGCCGCCGATCTTTACGGCGGCTTTCTCCAGAAACCGCATACCGGGTGTGGTTTTTCTGGTATCGAGGATCCGGGTGTTGAGACCTTCTGTCAATTTCACATATTCATGGGTGCATGTGGCGATACCGCTCATACGTTGCATAATGTTCAGCACCAAACGTTCGGCTTTCAGAAGAGTCTGTGTCCTGCCCCTTACTGAGAAAGCAACATCTTCCGGCTGTACGTGAGTTCCGTCATACAATAACGGGTTGATGATGGTGTCGGGGTCCACATGTTTGAACACTTCAAAGGCGGCTTCAACACCGGCCAGCACGCCCGCCTCCTTGACAAGCAATTGGACTTTTCCTTCGGCCTCAGCCGGAATGCAGGCCAGGGACGAATGATCTCCATCCCCCACATCTTCACGAAGGGCGTTGTCGATGAATGATCGTAAAAGTGTCTTATTCATCCTGTTTTTCAATTCTGATTTGATGGATGACCGGCTTGCCGTCTGAGTTCTTCACAAGGAAATACATCCTGAAATTATCGGTGCTGCATTCGTATCGTCCAATGGCGAATGTCGCATTTTGACGGGTTCCGTGATGAAGTACCTCAAAAGACTTCACTTTGTTGTCCTTAAAGAAGTCTTTAAGAATGAAATGCGCTTGTTCCTTGCTAAAAACACCTGATTTTCCAGGGATTACAAGTTCAATTTTGTTGTTCAGGAAAGGATTGATCTCTGAAGCATTGCCATTTTTCACGGCCTCAACAACCGTCTCCGGTAAAGGACCGCTTCCGTTTTCCTGGGAACTGAGAGGGATGACCCAAAATATGAGCATCATCAGAGCCAGGATTTTTTTCAATGTTTGCATCATGATATAGATTTGGATATTGCTGAAATGCCAATGGCTATTTGCAAAAGTAAAACATTACAAAAACTAAACCATAAATCTCCTGATTTTTAACCCGATTTTTCCGGTTAACTTTGTGTCCAAGATATAAAAAAAGATGAAACGAGCATGACAAGGGTTGTCACTAAAGAACATGTATAAGCTTCAATCATGCGAGCCTGCCTGGCGGGTTATGAAAAATAAATCTTGATGTTCAAACGAATATTTGCTCATATAACAGGTTTCAAATATGAAAAACGGCAGACAGGCCTGCCTGGCGGGTTATGAAACAGAAACATTCTGGATTTTTGATGTTAAAACATTAAAATTGATGATTCCATATACATAAGCCGGCAGACAGGCCGGCGGTTGGCGAGAAGGCTTAATGGGCAACTTCAGGGCCTTGCGGGACAGCCGGAAATTAAGCCTGATGCGGGCCTGCCTGGCAGCAAATGAAATGGATGTTTTCAATTTTTTAGTAAAAAACTTTGAGATAGATAGGTTATTTTTCAAAAAACGGCAGACAGGCTGATAGGTTTAAACGGACTAGTCCCGATATAGGTTTTGTGAAGTTTTTGTGAAAAAACTCACAAAAACCATAATCGGGATTTGTTTCTTTTTGGGGCAATGCCAAAAAGAAAAAAATGGTCTGCTGACCTTTTCAGCAAAGCCTAGGTAATTTAAACATCAATTAGACCAGGTCTTCTCAATCCATTTTCAAGAATTCCCTCCGTCCAGGTAATGCCTGATTTTACGGGCCCGGCTGTCTCCCACAACTTCTTTAAGTTGCTCATGTGTAGCCTCTTCCACCCCTTTATATGAACCAAACCGCTCCAGAAGTTTGCGAACACTCCCGGAACCAACACCGGGGATCTCTTCCAGTTTTGATTTCAGGAATGATCCGCTTCTTTTATTCCGGTGAAAAGTGATGCCAAACCGGTGGGCTTCATTCCGCAGATTTTGTATCAATTTAAGGGATGGCGAGTTCTTGTCGAGATACAAAGGAACGGAATCCCCCGGATAGAATATTTCCTCCAGTCTTTTGGCAATACCAATGATGGCCACACGATCCGTCAGACCCAGTTCGCGCAACGCCTTAACAGCCGCTCCCAACTGGCCCTTCCCGCCGTCTATAACCACCAATTGCGGCAATGGCTGGTCCTCGTTGATTAAACGGTTGTAGCGCCGAAAAACCACCTCCTCCATGGAAGCATAGTCATCCGGCCCTTCTACACTTTTAATATTGAAATGACGGTACTCCTTTTTGGCTGGCTTACCATTTTTGAATACCACACAAGCAGCAACAGGATGATGTCCCTGAATATTGGAATTATCGAAACATTCAATGTGCACCGGCAGTTTTTCAAGACGAAGATCCTTTTTAACCGTTTCCAGCAGTTGAATCTCCCGGGGAGCCTTGGT
>JAWOCV010000035.1:0-13066 GCA_046483585.1 Marinilabilia sp. | reverse complement strand
AATTCTGTGGCCACGATGATTGCTCCGTGGATCATTTCAGTAGCGATTTTCCGGGGTCTTGGGCTGCCGGATGATCCAGCAGATATGACTCCCCAACATGGGCTGATGGCTGCTGAGCGGGTTCCCTTGCCGTTTATCGTGATGGCAGTGGTTGTGATTGCCGTTGCTGTCATTTTAATGACTTTGAAATTGCCGGTCCTCGTTTCCAATAAGAATGAAAATGCCAAGAAAAGTGTGTGGAAGTATCCACACGTGATCCTTGGTGCCATTGGTATTTTTGCTTATGTAGGTGCAGAGGTAGGTAATGCCGGGTTGATTGTGAACTATCTTCGCCAATTCGACACAATTGATGCTGAAAAAGCGTCCACTTTTGCTGCTATCTATTGGGGTGGGGCAATGATTGGTCGTTTCTTTGGTGCCATCATGTTCTCAGAAGTGAAGAACAATATTAAGAAGTATGGAATGGCTGTAGCCGTTTTGGTACTGGCTTTCTTATCCGGTGCTTTTGTTACCAATGAATCTGAAACATTTGGCATCAATACCTGGAACTTCAGGGCCGGAAGTATATTTATGGTTATAGCATTAGTTAACTTTATTATTATGCAACTTGGTAGAGGTAAAGCTGCCCGAACACTGGCTGTATTTGCTTTGATCGCAGGTGCGTTGGCTCTTATTACCACTTTCTCAACCGGTGAAGTAGCCTTGTGGACGCTTATTTCCATTGGTCTTTTCAACTCCATCATGTTCCCCAATATCTTTTCACTGGCGGTTAAAGACCTTGACGGCGAAGAGATGGCATCTGCATCAGGTATCATCAACTCACTCGTCGTGGGTGGTGCCGTTATCCCGCCTATTATGGGAGGTATTGCCGACTCGGCCGGATATACCTGGGCATTTGTTGTACCGGCACTTTGTTACCTTTACATCTTCTTCTATGCTGTTAAAGGGCATGCCATTCGCACCGATTAATTTTGACTATTTATATTCAGGCCGGAAGAATTATTTTCTTCCGGCTTTTTAACAAAAAAATATTTTAGACATGAAAAAAATAGCGATAGGAATTGATGTTGGTGGTACAAATACCGTCATCGGTGCTGTGGACCAGGATGGAAATGTGATGGTCAGCAGATCTATAGAAACCGCCAAGCATGGTGACTTTAATCGTTACATCACCGATCTCGCCGCTGAGATTAAAGAATTGGTGAAATCCCTGAAACTCATGAACGAGGAAGTTGATATCCTCGGTATAGGAGTAGGAGCCCCCAACGGGAATTATTACAACGGAACCATTGAGTTTGCTCCCAACCTTTCTTTCAAAGGAGTGGTGCATTTCGTGGATGCCCTGAAAAAAGAATTTCCTGAATCGTATGCCATTGCTCTGACCAATGATGCCAATGCGGCTGCAATAGGTGAAATGGTGTATGGCGGGGCACAGGGCATCCAAAATTTTGTTATGTTTACTCTTGGCACCGGTGTCGGAAGTGGCATAATTGTCAATGGTGACCTTGTTTACGGACACGATGGTTTTGCCGGCGAATGCGGGCATACAACACTTATCCCAGACGGACGTCTTTGCGGATGTGGTGCCAGAGGACATCTTGAAGCCTATTGTTCTGCACCAGGCATGAAACGCACCGCTTTTGAACTGATCGCGCATTACAATGCTGAGGACAGCTTACTTGCTGGCCAGTCATATAATGAAATGACTTCCAAAACGATCTATGAAGCGGCCGAGAAAGGCGATAAGATAGCTCTCGAAGTGTTTGAAAAGACCGGACGTTACCTTGGTCAGGGACTGGCCGACACGGTTCACCATCTTTCGCCCGAGGCTGTTTTTCTTTTCGGTGGCCCGACAGCTGCAGGTGATTATATCTTCAAACCCACCTACGAGAGTATGAATGATCATCTCCTTCCTATTTTTAAGGATAAGATCAAGATCCTGCCTTCCAGGCTTAAACCTGGTGATGCTGCCATTGTAGGAGCCAGTGCCCTGGTTTGGAAAGAACTGGAGAAATAGAACCATGGGTACCATTGTGCATGGTGATGATCTGTTTTTATTTGGGAATGGACTGAACAGTTAAGGAGAGTTAATGCTTTTTTGAATGAAGGTTTGAAAAATCTGCCGGAAGTTGTGCTTTTCATCACGATAATTTATAATTAAGGCAGGCTATAGGTACTTCGGCCATAAACAAAGAAGAAATTGACAATCAAGAGATTTTTTAGTTTGCATACGGTGTACAAATAAGATGAGCTCATAATCTACTATAATAAGGTTGTTCCGCAGTACGGGGCAACCTTTTTTTATTCCTTGTCGGGAGAGTTCTGTGGTTGTCAGAGACGATATTCATAACTTTAATTTAACTCAACCTTAATAAAGAATATTAATCTTTTTTGATTGGTTTTTGGCATTTTTGTGGTCGTAAATGAGGTTTGTCATATCATTTTTTTTAATTTTTTTTTAAAATTGTTGGGATTTAGAGCCAATTGTTACAACACCCTTGTACTCATTTTAGATAAATTACTTTGCTCATTTTATAATTACTTTAACACAGTATCTCAAACGAACACTTAAATATTACAACCTTAAACATGTTCTTCAACTTATGAAAAAAACAAATTTTCTGTTTTTCATGGTGTTCCTGCTGTTTGTTTCGGCAGGGCTTAATGGCCAGGTGAAAGTTACCGGGAAAGTTCTGGATGAGGAAACCCGGGAACCTCTTGTCGGTGCCGCCATCTTAGTAAAGGGTACTGATAAAGGTACCGTAACCGATCTTGACGGTCTTTTTGAGCTGTCCGTAAAAAGTGAACGCCAAACACTTTTGTTTAAGTATTTGGGTTATGTCGACTACGAAGAAACCATCGACCCCGGTGATGAGGGCTCCATTGACGTTGGGGACATTTATCTTGAGCCCAATGTGGTTGGTTTGAATGAAGTTCTGGTGCTTACTTCTTTTGCCAGGGACAAAGAGACACCTGTTTCTTTCTCGACCATTGAACCCGCAACCATTGATGAGAAACTTGGATCCCAGGAATTTCCCCAAATTCTGAAATCAACACCTTCGGTGTATGCCACACGGGGGAGCGGTGGGTTTGGAGATTCCCGGATCTCCCTTCGCGGATTTGATACCAACAACATTGGTGTTCTGATCAATGGTGTTCCTGTTAATGATATGGAAAACGGGCAGGTCTACTGGTCCAACTGGTCCGGTCTTTCTGATGTGACTAAGACCATGCAGGTTCAGCGCGGACTTGGAGCTTCAAAACTCGCCCTGAGCTCTGTTGGTGGAACCATCAATATACTTACCCACAGCACTGAAGTTGAAAAAGGAGGTTCATTTTACACCGGGATTGGTAACGATGGATACCGGAAACAGAGATTTACCGCTTCAACTGGATTGCTCGACAATGGCTGGGCTGCAACTATTTCAGGTGGTCGCACCTCTGGTGATGGCTATGTGAATGGCGCAAGCTTTGACAGCTACACCTATTTTCTTAACCTTTCCAATATTATTAACGATCAGCACCGGCTTTCCCTGACGGCTTTCGGGGCCCCTCAGTGGCACAATCAGCGTGGCACGCATGCCCGGATCGAGGACTATCGCGACGATCCTGACGGCAGGCGCCGGAATCTGACTTATGGTTACCGTGACGGCGAAGAATTCGGAGGTGGATATGGATTTAACAAGTATCATAAACCCCAGGTATCTTTGAATCATTACTGGAACATCGATCCCAATACCATCCTTTCAACAGCACTTTATGCTTCCGTTTCACAGGGAGGCGGACGACGCGTTGACGGAGAGAACTCCCAATGGCTGAATATCAATTATGATACCGGCCGCCCATATGCAAATACGCTTCAAACACCAGACGGGTTGCTAGACTTTGATGAAGCGGCGGCCAGAAATGCCGAATCATTGACCGGTTCCCAGGCCATTGTTGGATGGGCTGTCAATCAACACCAATGGTATGGATTGTTGTCAACATACAAAAAGGAGTTGGGCAACATCAATATCACCGGTGGTTTTGATGGTCGTTATTATATTGGCGAACACTTTAAAGAGATCACTGATCTTCTTGGCGGAGAGTATTTCCTTAACAGCAATAACATCAACCGTCCTGAAAGTACCCCATTGAAAGAAGGTGATAAATACTCATATCATAATGATGGTGTGGTCGCATGGGCCGGACTTTTCGGTCAGGCCGAATACGTTGGCGACAATTACTCAGCGTTTGTTACCAGTGCTGTATCACGAAAGAGCTATAAGCGGATAGACTATTTTCAGTATGAGCCTGGTAATCAGGAGTCGGAATGGGTGAATTTTACACCCTGGAGTATCAAAGCGGGAGCTAATTATGAATTGAATAACGAACACAGTGTGTTTGCCAATGGCGGATATTTTACCCGGTCCCCGTTTTTCTCATCCATATTCCTGAATTATGAGAATGTAACCAACCCGGATGCCAAGTATGAGAAGGTCTTGTCCTTCGATGCCGGGTACGAATATGCCATCCCAAAGTTCAATGTCCGTTTCAACGCTTACTGGACCAATTGGCGGGATAAAGGCCTCGTTCGGTCTTTCAATCAGGAAACAGCAAATATTCCGGGAATTAATGCACTCCACAGGGGAATTGAAACTGAGGTGTTCTGGAAACCGGTCCCCGAGCTTTTTGTCAAAGGCATGTTTTCGTTGGGCGACTGGATATGGGAAGATGACATCAACTTCTCACTTTTTGATGATAACAATCAACTGCTGGGCGAATACAATGCTTATATGGGAGATGTGCATGTAGGGAACTCAGCTCAGCTTACTTCAGCCCTCCGAGTCGATTATGAAGCCTTGCCTGATATGAAGATTGGAGCAGATATCAATTATTACGGGAAGAACTTTGCCGAATTTGATCCTACCAACCGGACAACAGAGGGGCCTAAAGAAGATTCATGGCAATTGCCCGATTATACCACTGTGGATATGAACCTGAAATATGATTTCAACATTGGTTCCCTTGATGCATCAGCCTATGGAAAAGTCAACAATGTTTTCGATACCGAGTATGTTGCTGACGCCGATGACGGAGAAAATCATGATGCTTCAACAGCCCTTGTCTATTATGGCTTTGGGACCACCTGGACAACCGGGTTGAAAATTAAATTTTAATGTTATTTCCAAAAACACATATTGTTATGAAAAAACTATTATACTTCCTGGTATCTGCCTTGATCGTGGCTTGGGGGTGTGAGCCGATGGAAGACGTTTACAATGATCTGGATGAGGCCGAAGGAGATTTCAGCAAAAGCATTGAACTTACCCTGGAAGAAGGCGATTATAGTACCATTTCAGGCATTGCCTCTAAATTGGGGGATGAAGATGCCGCTGCATTTATTGATGACAATCTTGCTTTTAGTGAAGACGCAAAAGCGGCCGATTTTATTCCGGATTTCCTGAGTGAGGAATATATTGCACTGAAAAAGGGATCGCGGGCCAATGTAACATTCAACTATCTTATGGATTACCCCGAATATGTCAATAATTATCAGCCGGGAGAGGAATCGGACCTGATCAGCTACCAGCTCACAGGGGATGATTATGATTTGGTAGGGGGTGATGTGGCCGATTATGAGATGTTTTTTGAATCTGATCCTCCCCAAGACGGCTTGCCTCAAATTCTTGACAACAACTTTCCCGATGCTGAAGAAGGGGATAAAGTTTTGGCTTTGTTCGATTACAGTGAGGAAGTTTCCTCCAGCCCCACTGTTGAAATGACCATGGAGAGTGAGGATTATCAGATCATCGTGGATGTTGTGGCCAATGATCCTGAAAAAGACCATTTGGTCAGTAGCTATGGCAACGATGAATATTATTATGGAGCAAATGCTTATTTTGTCAATTTCGATACCGACCTGTCAAAACGGACCGAAGGGGGGGACTATGAACAGGAAGAGTATTTTGATCTTTCAGAAGAGGAGGCTAAAGAGCTAATAGATGAACGTGTTCAGGAAGGAATTGTGATCATGCTCCAGGAGAATTATCCTGATGCAAAGACCACCATAGACGGGAATGAGGTTTATTATATCGTAACTTACGATACTTATGACGGCAGTTCCGGCCATACTTACAATGTGGCGTACAAAGTAACTGAAGAAGGATCTCCCGCCCGGTTTGAATTAGTGGAAGGCCCCACATCTGATGATATTGCTTTTTCCTCTGCCAAAACCATTTCAGACGGTCTTTACTATGAATTTGATGGTGACGACTGGAAACCGGAAGAGAATGTCTTTTATCTTTCTTCGGCCGAATATGATGAAATGGGAGCACCCGGAAATTACGATAACTTTTCTTCATCCGAGTCTCCTGACGATTATCTGCCACAGTACCTGAATGAAAAAAGACCCTATGCCCAGGAAAATGACAAGGTCATAGTGGGATACAGGTATTTTGCATCAGGGAGTACTGATATTCGTGCCGGGGAATATGTCTTTGATGGTTCTGAATGGGAGAATACATCCAGCATTACAGAACGGTCGGAACAGTTTGTTCACAACGGCAACAATTGGGTGTTTGATCCAACAGTTGTTTTCACCATGTCTTCGGATGATTATCAGCTGATCGTGGATTATGTGAAATCCAATGTTGACAATGGCGGTGACTATATTGACTCGTACGGGACTACCGAGTTTTATTACGGGGCCAGTAGTTATTTTGAAAATTTTGATCTCCGGCTGAATCAGCGTAACGAAAATAACGTACCGGGATTTGAGGGACTTTCGACGGATGAAGCCATTGAGTTAACCTATGAAAGGATGACTGAAGCGGTTGAAGTGATGTTGAAGGAGAAATACCCAGATGCTCAGGCGGAAGTAAATGGAGTGGATGTGCATTACATCGTAACGGCCGAGGCCTATGAGGACGATCTTAGCCGCAATAGCTATGAGTTCGATTTTCAGTGTGTGTCAGCTGGTCCCGATCCCGAGTTTGAATTGGTTTCAGCACCTGATTTTGGGGATGAATAGAAATCTGATTTTGCTTTGATTATTTGAAATAAATGAATAAATTGCAAACATTGAATAAACTAAAAGCATGAATAGTCTTAAAGTAAATATTTGGTGGTGGCTTCAAATTGATTCATAAAGTTGAAGCCCTATCATCATGTCTAAAATGTAAAAGAACCGCAGGCTTCACTTCCTGCGGTTTTTTTGTAGTTCAGCTTGTCAGTTTAAAATGATATTTTTTGATTTAGGTTTTATTTTACAATAGTCCGTTCATTTTTCAATAGTCTGCTAAATTTTTGCAAGTATTTGTTAATCAATTGCTTAGGACTAAATGATTGTTTTTGTTAAAGCGTAGATTATCAACAGTATATGGGTCGTCTTAAATCTTAAATCTAAAAATTTAACGATCTATTACTTTTTAAGTATAAAACAAATAATATTAAGATTATGGCCGAAAATTATTTTAAAAAGTATCCCTCAAAAGAAGGTTATTTCAAAGAGTACGGTGGTGCTTATTTGCCTCCTTCACTTGAAGAAGAAATGAAAAAAATTGCCAATGCATATTTTGCCATTAGCAAATCTCACAATTTCATTTCCGAACTCCGAAGCATACGCAAACATTATCAGGGCCGTCCCACACCTGTATATTTTTGTAACCGGTTGTCTGAAAAATATGGTGGACGGATATATCTTAAGCGTGAGGATCTTAATCATAGCGGTGCCCACAAGTTGAATCACTGCATGGGAGAAGCCCTTCTGGCCAAGTACCTGGGCAAGAAGAAACTCATTGCCGAGACAGGGGCCGGGCAGCATGGGGTGGCACTGGCTACAGCAGCTGCTTATTTCGGACTCGAGTGCGAAATACATATGGGAGAGGTCGATATGGCTAAAGAACATCCCAATGTGGTGCGGATGAATATTTTGGGGGCCAAGGTTGTTCCTGTTTCCGCCGGACTTAAAACTCTGAAAGAAGCAGTCGATTCAGCCTTTGAAACGTACCTGAAAGATCCTGAAAACTCGATCTATTGTATCGGATCGGTTGTCGGACCACACCCTTTTCCAATGATGGTGCGTGATTTCCAGAAGGTTGTTGGCGTTGAATCGCGAGAACAATTTTTTGAAATGACGGGTGAAATGCCTGACGATGTTGTGGCCTGTGTTGGGGGTGGAAGCAATGCCATGGGCATATTTTCCGGTTTTCTGGACGATGAAAACATCAATCTTCATGGGGTGGAACCAGGTGGAAGAAGTATGAAAACAGGAGATCATGCAGCGACAATGAGCCAGGGCAAACCCGGCATCATCCATGGGTTTAAATGTTACTTACTTCAGGATGACGAAGGTGCACCGGGACCGGTTTATTCGGTGGCCAGTGGGCTTGACTACCCGGGTGTAGGACCTGAACACAGTATGCTTAAAGATACGGGTCGTGTAAATTATGATGTGGTTTCGGATGAGGAAGCCATAGATGCCTTTTTTGAACTGAGTCGTCTTGAAGGCATTATACCGGCCCTGGAAAGTGCACATGCTGTGGCCTATGCCATTAAACTTGCAAAAGAAGGCCCGCAAACCTCCATTCTTGTTAATCTGAGCGGAAGAGGGGATAAGGATATTGATTATGTAGTAGATAATTATGGAAAAAATTATGAAGTCATATAATTTCGTGAGACAAATCCTTTGATAGACAGCAGTGGCAGTTTTCTGGATTGCATAATTTCAATATTTTTGGAATGAAGCAGGTATAAAAAAGCGGAAACTGGTTTATCAGTTTCCGCTTTTTTAAATGATCTGTATACTCAGGCTTATTTCTGCTTATCCTTCAGAAGCATATCCATTTTTGTTGCTTCTTCCCGCATTTCAAGCCGTAAGTATATATTTTTCAGGTATTTAATGTATTCTGTTTTGTCGGGATTGTTTTCATGGAGTTTCTCAAACATGTCACGACTGTCCCGGTACATTTTCGAAACTTTCTTTAATTCTCTGCGAAGGTATGCGTACGCCGTGTATTCTTCACTTTCATCCTTTTCTTCATACTTGCGCATTTCCTCCTCATACAGCTTCTCGGCACGTTCGTATATATTGGTGGCTTGCCAGGCTATGGCTGGTTCATAATCGGGATGTTCTTCGAGTAATTGGTCACATGCTTTTTTGGCTTCATCCTCTTTACCTGTTTCCTCGAGGGCTTCCACACGCATGAACAGGATGTCAGGCTCGGAAGCGGGAGGCATCTTGTTGAAACGGTCAAGAGCTTTCTCGTAGTTCTCTTTTTCTATTTCAAGGGAAAAAAGGCGTGAACCTATTTCTTCCTTCATGTCTTCCGACTCAATCTCATTCCAGTATTGCTCCCAGTGCTCATACTCCCGATCCGAATCCCCGGTTTCCCGGTAGAGAGATCCCAAAAGTTCTATCGCCTCAAAATTTCCGGTTTCATCAATCCATTCCCGGATAAGGTCTTCGGCTCTTTGGTAGTTTTCCAATTCGTAGGCCGATTTTGCAGCCATCTCTATATAATCTGTTTCGATCTCGCCCCCTTCCTGGGAATGATAGCTTTCCAATTCATCAAAAGCCACGAGAACATCCCGATGATTGCCGGCATCATATGCTTCTTCAAGCGAAGTCTGGTGCGATTGTAATTGCTTAAGAGGATTACAGGCCACAACAGCAGCAAGAGCCAGAACACTGATGATTCCTTTACGTATCTTCATATAAATATATTTTAATCGAAATATCCTGCTATTAAAAAGATTGTTGCGAATTTAACACAAAAGCAATGCCTGAGTGGTTATTTTTGCTCTAATATTTTTTTAATTTAAGATAAAAAACGTTGTATGTCAAAAAAATAATCTGACCGAAAGGTTTTTATGCTAACTCCAAATTCAATACATTTTATCTATCTCAGGAGAATTGTGGAATTGATGCATTTAACTGAACTATTGACTTCGTCGATCTTCGTTTATTTTCAAAATGTCGGTATAAAGTTGTGGGGAACGGTCAAAAGTTATATTTTTGCAAAACCAAACGCAACGGAAAACACGGGTGTAGCTCAGTTGGTAGAGCACTGGTCTCCAAAACCAGGTGTCGGGAGTTCGAGCCTCTCCACCCGTGCAGAAAATATTGGAGAGTTGGCCGAGTGGTCGAAGGCGCACGCCTGGAAAGTGTGTAAACCCCAAAAGGGTTTCGAGGGTTCGAATCCCTCACTCTCCGCAAAAAAAAGCCATCCCTTTTGGGTGGCTTTTTTTCGTTAGAGAGTGAGAGGATTCGAACGACGGGCAGGCCGGGTTCGAATTGCTCTGCAATCATGAGCGGGACGTGATTGTCGCCTTGCGGGAGCGAACTAATCCCTCACTCTCCGCTGAGTAACTAAGCAAAAAGAAGTAAAACCCTGTAAGTCAACACTTACAGGGTTTTTTCTTGCGCACAACGGTGCAAAAAAACGCTAAAAAACGCACATTTCTGGTGGACTTTATAAATCAAATTTTAGTCCACCAAAAACTGTTTTAAATTGCGCTCAATCGCCCTGTATTATTGTCTTTCAGAATCTTAAAAAATGAACTCATGGCAATAATTTTAACATCAAAAATCAACTGTTATGAGTGGACTTGAGAACGTCAATATGACGCAACGCTATGTCCGAACCACAGAGGCTTTGATCAAGAAGAATATGGAGGAGATTGCTGATATGTACTAACACCTTTTATCTAACAAAAACCCTAAGTCATTTAAAATATGATGTTTAACTAATTTTGTTGGTTCTTTGGTTATGTCGCAAAAGAGAGAACAACTTCTCCTTCCAGCTTTGAGCTTCGAGCTTTCAGCTACAAAGTGCTTTCTGTCTTATATCTCTGTGACGGAAATACTAACTTCTCAACATGAAAAACAACGCAGTTTTTCAGTTTTGAAATGAGATCTGCGCTTTTATGGTTTTTCAAATGCTATTTGTTTTTGGTGGTTGCGCACTTGCTAATGGCTTGTGGTATGGCTACCGTCCATTTATCTCTATACCAAAAACTAACCTATAACCATCTTCACATTTTTGATACTAGTTTGTAAGGAAAAATAGTATCAGGGCTATTGTTTAATTTGTTGTTAGGGGGAATATTTTGTGATCAAAAACACTGGTGTCCGGTAAAACAAATAGAGATTGCTTCACTTCGTTCGCAATGACTGCGATGCAGCGGTATTTAAGGATGGGATGGGGTCGGTTTTCGGCTTTGCCGAAAACCGACCCCATCCCATCACTCTGCCTCCTGATAATCAAGGTCATTGCGAACGAAGTGAAGCAATCTCCCACTGTTTGAACAAATTCTCCTGACAATAGTGGATCAAAAACAGAATTCGTTTTGTTTTCTCTCTCGATTCATTCACAAGAAACCGTTTCTATCGAAATGAGGATTTTAGACTGCAAAATGAGGGGATGATGTAGCTCTTTTATAAAATAATGTAATACTTTATAACGGATTGAATCTGAGGTTTTTGCAGCAAAATTTGCCAATAAAATAAATGCCAGAAAAACATAGATTTAAAGGGAGATTAAAGTTATATTTATAAAATAATTTGAAGAGACTGCAGTTCGTATCCGTTGAGGCCACATTAACAATAAAGACCATGGAGAAGTCAATGTTTGCTGACATTCAGGGTGAAAGTCCAATGAAAAAGAAATCAATATTAAGAAAGGAATTATATGCTTCTGAGATCTGTTATCGCCGCTTGTTCGAATCGGCGAAAGACGGGATTCTTATCCTTGATGCCGAAACCGGGAAAATTGTTGACGTGAATCCATTTTTAATTGATTTACTGGGCTATACAAAAAATGAATTTATCGAGAAATCAATTTGGGAAATAGGCGCTTTTCAGGATATTATTGAAAACAAGGATAAATTCCTGGAATTGCAGCAAAGTGAATATGTCAGGTATGAGGATTTACCATTGGAAACATCAGATGGACGTAAAATCCATGTTGAATTTGTCAGCAATGTTTATTTAGTAGAAAATCATAAGGTTATTCAATGCAGCATACGCGATATCACAGCAAGAAAAGATACGGAAGCAGTTCTCGAAAAAACCCGAAAAGAACTTGCGGAAATTAAAAAAACCGCAGATGAATTTTATAAATTCACTGAGAATATAATCGACGCGGTACGGGAACCATTACTTGCAATTGATGAAGATCTAAGGGTAGTAAAAGCCAGTCGTTCATTTTATAATTTTTTCAAAGTAACCGCCGAAGAAACAATTGGGAAACTTATATTTGAATTGGGAAATCACCAATGGGATATTCCAAAACTGAAAGAATTGCTGGAGGAAATCATTCCTGAGAAAAAATCATTTGACAACTACGAGGTTGAACACAACTTTTCTACCATCGGTAAACGGGTGATGCTTTTAAATGCACGTCAGGTAAAAAGGGCATTTGGAGAAGAGAAAATAATTCTTCTTGCCATTGAGGACATTACTGAACGAAAAGGCAAAGAAGATTCCTTAAAAGAAACACACCGTGCAACAAGTGATTTTTTAAACATTCTCCTGAACCATTTGCATACACCGATTATTGTATGGGACACGTCCATGGTAATAAAACGTTTCAACCAACAATTTGAGCTACTGAGCGGTTATAATTCGGCTGAAGTGATCAATAAAAGAATTGATTTTCTTTTTCCAAAAGAAAAAATTGCTGCAACACTTGAACTGCTAAAAAATCATCTTGACGATAAACTGGAAGTAGCTGAAATAGATATTTTAACAAAAGACAAAAATATCAAAACAGTTTTGTGGAATTCATCGCGTATTCTGGATGATGAAGGAAAAAATATTATTGCAACAATTTCACAGGATATAACAAGTCGCAAGCGCACAGAGGAGGCATTGAACCTTTTGGAAAGCCGCTATCGCCGACTTTTTGAAGCATCCAAAGATGGAATTCTTATCCTCGATGCCGAAACCGGAAAGATTGTGGATGTTAATCCGTTTTTAATTGATTTGCTGGGGTATTCGAAACAGGATTTCATTGAAAAATCAATTTGGGAATTGGGTACTTTTCAGGATATATACGAGAATAAAGAGAAATTTCTGGAATTG
>JAWOCV010000033.1:0-15226 GCA_046483585.1 Marinilabilia sp. | reverse complement strand
AAGGAGGCCAAATCCATCGCAACCTTCGGAAACGCCTCTTATGAATTCATTTCAGGCGGAACAGGCAGTGGCGACGTCAATGAAGCGTACACCATCTCCCTGATTGAAGGATTGGAAAATGGCGGATTTGAGGTCGACAAAAAACTAGAAGAAGTTTATGCTCAATACATCCATCAGATGCGCGAAAAGGCCGGGCCTTCAAAAAACTGGATCACAGCACTCATGGGGGGCCAAGAACCTCTGGATGAAATGGAGATTACGCCCGATCTGGCAACACAAATGGCCGAAAAAACAGATTCAGCGCTGATCACCATCGGGAGAAATTCAGGTGAAGGAGGAGACCGGGAAGCAGTTGCCGGTGACTTTTATCTCACCAATACGGAAAAACAACTCATAGAAACCGTCTCAAAGGCTTTCCGGGCAAAAGGCAAAAAAGCCATCGTGGTGCTCAATATTGGCGCTCCCATTGAAACCGCCAGTTGGGCAAAAACACCGGATGCCGTGTTGCTGGCCTGGCAACCCGGACAGGAAGCAGGATACGCGGTCACTGATGTTTTGAGCGGAAAAGTGACCCCTTCCGGAAAGCTGGCTGTCACGTTTCCCCTTACTTACGAAGATGCGCCAACCTCGCAAACATTCCCGGGTTATGCCATTGAAGGAGCAACCTCAGATGAAGCTGATATGTCAGGTTTTTCCATGATGCGAAGAGAACCCTGGGAAGTGGTTTACGAAGAGGATATTTTTGTGGGACATCGATACTACAATACATTCGATGTGCCCGTGGCTTATGAATTTGGCTACGGGTTATCGTATACCCGTTTCGAATACAAAGACTTCAATCTGTCCTCGTCACAATTCAGAAACGGGCTATCAGCATCGGTCAGGATCACTAATACCGGCAGTGTAGCAGGCAGGGAAACGGCACAGCTATATGTATCAGCCCCGGCTGGCAAACGCCCAAAACCTGCAAGTGAACTGATCAAATTTGGGAAAACGGGGTTGTTGCACCCCGGAGACTCCGAAACCCTCACTTTCTTAATTCAGGCTAAAGACATTGCCTCTTTCGACGAAGAACGGGCAGCCTGGATCGCCGGGTCAGGGGAATATCAATTGCAAATCGGGGCTTCCTCAAAAAAGATCAAACAAGCCACAACCTTTATGCTGGAAGAAGAAATGCTGGTAGAGCAGGTTACGCCTCACGCCCTCGCTCCCAAACAAAAAATCAAAAAGTTAAAAACCTGACAAGGGCTTGCTGAAATATGATTATTACACTTATTGTGAGGATATTATGACGGTGTTTCATTATTAGAAGTGCAAGGTTTTTTGTTATAATTCGGAAATAACCTTGCACGTAGGGAAGCCCGCTGAAGCGGGCTGAAAGGAGTGTTTGTAGCTTTTTTGTAACACCCTACTAAAGTAGGGTGCTAATCTCATAACTCACAGAATATTGGCAATAATGAGAATAGCACCCCGTTTTAACGGGGTGTTTTAGAGGTGCCAGAACAAAACCAACCAGCCGGCTTTCCCTTCTATTCTGAAACCTGTTGACTTTTTCAGCAGACCCTTCTAAATAGTGCCCGTCTATAAAGTCGGGAAAGTATCTAAGTAATCATGTGGCTGTCCATGAAGTATCATCTCCCCGATGCATGTAAACAAAAAATCCACCAGCCATGAGATTAGCTCCTTCTCCGTAGTTTAACTACGAAGGAGAAGCTATTCTCATGAGAATTTCAAATACTCACATAGAAGGGCACAGTGAAAAATTGGGCTTTTTAGACACCTCTTTGTTGATCTTCTATTATTCCCGGCCGGCATACATCCCGATATAAGTCCCCACAAAACCACCGGCAGTGGCAGTGCTCAGGTAAGTGGCATCCTGTGATTCGGCGAGATACTCCCAGTTTTCCTGATCTTCTGAGATCAAAAAGTCAATCGTATCCTTATCGCAATCGACCTTTAGGTAAATGGTTTCATCGGCCGAAAGAGATGTCTTTTTCAACCCCAGACGTTTTTTTACTTTTTCACCATCCCTTTGAATGGTTTTTTCTACAAATGCCACGAGGCTACCATTTTCGGCAAAAGCACCAAGGAAGTAATTGTTTTGTTCTGTACGAAAACAGAGAAGACCAGCCCGGTTTTCAGAACTATCTGATTTAAGTGACACCGCTGTTGATGCCGAGAAGCTTTTATGCTGCTGCCTGCGCCCTATGAATGCAGGATTTTTCTTCTCACGAAAAGATGCCGGTCTGAAGTTGAGATGCAATGCCTCTCCTTCCAGATCATACCAATTTTCATGAGGTGTGCGAATAAAATTCCACTGGTACCCCAGTGTATCGGCAGAAAAATCATCCCGTACGGAGAAATTTCCTGAAGGAAAAAATTCTTCCGATGTATCACGCACGGCATGACTGGTCTCGCCTATCAATGGTACCTCTTCCCCCCTTTTCAGAATACAGGGCCATCCATTTTCCCAGTCAACCGGCAACAAAAATGTCTCTCGCCCGGTATTGTAGTGATGGCCTTTGTACGGGCGACAGCCGAGAAAAACTGCCCACCAGTCCCCCTCCGGAGTTTCAATAATATCTGCATGACCGGTAGATGTCACCGGATTGTCACGATCCTCTGACAAATCGCGCTGGGTAAGAACCGGATTATCATCAAAGGGCTGATAAGGACCTGTTACCTCACGACTTCTGAAGACCACTTCCGAATGTTCTTCACTAGTCCCCCCTTCAGCAGCCAGAAGATAATAATAACCATCCACCTTATAGATATGAGGGCCTTCAATCCAAACAGGCTCTTCACTGATGTCATGACCCCCATCGATGATCATCTTGCGCGGCCCTTTCATCTCCCCGGCTTCATAATCAAACTCCTGAATCCATATGGCCCGGTGTCCCTCATAAAGGGGCTCTCCTTCCGGTTCGGCATTATGGACCAACCAGGCCCGGCCATCATCATCGAAAAAAAATGACGGATCTATACCAGGGACATCCGGCAGAGGAACCGGATCACTCCATGGTCCGGCCGGGTCTTCTGCTGTTACAAAGAAATTCCCCATGCCTCCCACAAAGGTAGTAACCATATAAAACATTTCATTGTGAGGATTGTAACTAATGGCCGGAGCAAAAATCCCCTCCGATACGTCATGATCGGTAATATTCAATTGCGACGGACGGTCGAGGACATGCCCAATCTGTTTCCAGTTCACAAGATCGGTGCTGTGAAAAAGGGGAACACCTGGAAAAAAAGAAAAGGTTGAATTCACCAGATAATAATCATTTCCTTTGCGGCATACAGAAGGGTCGGGATAAAATCCATTGAGGACAGGATTGTAATATTCGCCCTCTTCCAAAGGATTGTTTTGATAAAATTCATCATTCCCATGATATTCAAACCAATGAAAAACGGCACTCTGCTGGACAGGAGAGTCGTCTTCACAAGAAATCAAACTTCCAAACAACGATACGGTCAGCAGGTTCAGAATGATGACATATTTCCCATGCCCTTTAACTATCATAACTATAAGCTTTATTTTCAAATTTAAATTAATCAATTTCTTCCTTCATACCTAAACGCCGGCAACCGGTTTTTAAACAGTTGCCGGCGTCATTACAGGCACTCTTTATCATAGCACATAGATAAACATTCTAAACGGGTGGCCTGAAATTGCCCAACCAGACAAAACAATATTAAGCCATGACCAGCATTCTCAGGCATCACCCTTAAAAAAAAGGCAGGGTTGATAAAACTTCACTCCATACACATGACCAGACACAAACATTGTTTAATTTATAATAGTCCGTTAAACTTTTTCAAGGCCTTGTAAATCAGTCGTTTAAATCTTTGAGGTTTTCTATGATAAATAACAGTATATCAGCATTATAAGATTCATCTTAAATCTTACCTGCCTGCCGTTTTTAATATTAGTAACCAGTCATTTAAACGAATATTTATTTAGATAATGCATTGAATTCTTCTTAAGCAGTTAGGCAGGTATCTAAAAATCTAACGATCTATTAAATTTATAGACAGGCACTAATTATGATGCTCCATATCAAATTCCAGCTCTTTCAACTCCTCCAGATCATGCACCGGTCTTTCCAATTCGGGCGGTATGGGCATTTCCGAAAAAGTCTGGAAATACAATACACATGCATCACGCCACCAGACAGCTTCTTCCGTTTGTGTTTTTAACTTTTTCTGAACATGCTCAAAACGCTCGTCATCAATCATTCCCTTTAGACGGTCCCATTTCTTTTGCATCAGACGGGCTTCTTCCACGCCGTCGTAGTAATGGTAAACCAGCTCATCCCACAACGGGAGACCGGAATCCATGGTATAGTCCCAGGGCAGGTGATGAAACCACAACAAAAGATTTTCGGGGCAGGTTTCGGGGTTGTTGTACAACGACTGCATGGGTTCGAAATACTGCTCCACAGCATTGCTACCGGATTCACTCCGGTCAAAGCCGATACCGTCTTTAGAAGCTTTATGGTAATATTTCGGCAACCAGTCTTCGCGGGCATCTTCAATTTCAGTCCAGGGCTCGGGTCCGTAATGGTGGCTCCATCCCATCAAGTGATGCAATCCAAGAGGTGTCATATAATTGACAACAGCCTCACGTGACCGCATCATCATATTAACCACGGGATTCATGAAATCCGGATTATGAGAGAAAGTCATCTTGGTCCATTCGCGGGCAATTTCATCCGAATCGAGTGAATGGTCCCAGGCCAGTCTTCCGAAACCGTACCAGTTGGACTGGGCAAAATGGTGGCCGGTCCAGTTCTGGTACCTGCCCACGTTGGAAACACCGGAAATGGCCGTATATTTTTGATCAAACAGCGATCCGTCCGTTGTTTTGGCGACAGTAGATCCCGGTCCCCCGGCATAAGTATCGCTTTCGAGGCATTCTTTCTGAAGAACCGGCAAATAGGCAAGGTGGTCCGAGAAGCCAAGATATTCCTGGGTGATCTGGAATTCAATCATCAGCGGTGTTTCCTCCATTGCCCCGAAAAGCGGGCTGTAAGGTTCACGTGGCTGAAAATCGACCGGACCGTTCTTGACCTGAACAATAACATTATCGCGAAATTCATCATCCAGTGGTTTGAATTCATTGTAAGCCTGCCTGGCCCGATCGTCACCGGAAGGCTCATAAACAAATGCCCGCCACATGACGATGCCGTCATGAGGTTTCAGCACATCTGCAAGCATATTGGCACCTTCGGCATGTGTGCGGCCATAATCCTGTGGTCCGGGTTGCCCTTCGGAGTTGGCTTTGACGAGGAACCCTCCAAAGTCTGGGATCTCTTCATATATTTCATCCACTTTACCTTCCCACCATTCTCTGACTTCATCACGCAGCGGATCGGAGTCATCCAATCCACCGATAAGCGCCGGAGAAGAAAAATTGACGGACATATAGATCTGAATGTTATAGGGCCTCAGCAAATCGGCAAAACGAGCAAAACGTTCAATATACTCGGATGTAAGCACATCCGGATCGGCATTAACGTTGTTGATTACCGTTCCGTTGATCCCCACTGATGCATTGGCACGGGCATAAGTCCGATAATGATCTTTTAGTTCTTCAAAATCTTTATCCCGGTTCCACCAGATGGAATGTCCGGCATATCCCCTTTCTACGGTGCCATTCAGATTGTCCCAGTGATTGAGAAGCCTCAGGTCAAATTTGGGAGACTCCACCATATTGAGATCATCCAGGGAATTGCCGGTTTGTATTAACCTGATCAATGCAAATGTCCCGTACAAAACACCGGCTTCAGTATTTCCTGTTATGACAATTTGCTTGCGGTTGCCATTATTGAGTGTACGAATGATGTATCCTTCTTCCCCGCAACTCTCCAGATCGGCGGCTAAACCTTCTGCTTCAACTTTTTGATGCAAATCAACTCCAATTAAAACATCACCATCCCGGGCATTTCCTGCCGATTCCCAGGCATGTCCCGTCAGTCCTTCCAGGGCAGTAAGGCTTTCGGTCCGGGCAATGGACAACACATCTCCTCCCTCTTCTATCCATACTGAAGAAAGTTCTTCATATTGGGCACGGACATCTTCAGGTAAGGTATCGTATCTGAGCCATAATTTTTCGCCCGTTTCAGCCCCTGCAAAAAAGGGGACAACCAGTAAAAACAATAAAATAACGCCAAAATGATTCTTCATCCGTATAAAATTTGATTCTTAGAAATCAGGTTCTGTCTCAATTCAATTGCAATTGCAATAGTCATTTCTCTCTTTTGATTTGCGAAAATCCGGATGAAGTCTGGAAATCAAACTTCATCCGGATTAAGGGATTACTGTCCGCAAACAAACCGCCCATTGACCTGGGTCGAAATCTTTTGTGCCTTACCCGCAGATAAGGTTTCTTCATCAGGCTGTGCTCCACCGATTCCGATGGAAAGCTCGCCCTCGGGAACAACAAGTTCATCTTCGGGATGGAAAACAGCCAATTGTTCAGGGGTGAGGGTAAAAGTAACAGTTTGGCTCTCTCCCGGTTCCAGGCTAATTCGTTTGAAACCCTGCAAACTTCTTATGGGAGCTTCATCCTGACCGGGATGCGAAACATAAAGCTGGACCACTTCCTCCCCGGCCATTTCACCGGTATTGGTTACATCAACTTCTGCAGTTACCTCATCGCCGGCCTCAACCTCATCGGCCACGAAAATATTGCTGTATTCAAAGTCGGTGTAACTCAAGCCATGACCAAATTTATAAAGCGGTTCACCATCAAAATATTTATAAGTCCGCCCATCCATATCATAATCTTCAAAAGAGGGCAATTGATCAACCGATTTGTAGAAGGTCACCGGAAGACGACCGGCCGGGTTGTAGTCACCGAACAAGACGTCGGCAATCGCAGAGCCTCCGGCCTGTCCCGGATACCAGGCTTCAAGTATGGCGGGCATATTTTCAGCTTCCCAGTTAAAAGCGAGGGCACTTCCGTTCAGTAATACCAGGACTGTGGGTTTGCCAAGTGCTTTAATCTCCTTAATTAATTCAGACTGGGTATCGGGCAATTCTATATCAGTGCGGTCGCCACCGGCAAATCCGGGCACATCGACATCCATCTCCTCGCCTTCAAGTTCGGGACTCAATCCCATGAACATGAGGACAACGTCAGAGTTTTGTGCAACTTCCAGCGCTTCCTGTTTCAGATCCTGTCCGGGTCTGTCCCATAAGAACTTCATGACAGGATATTCGGTATTGCGCTGTTGATATTCCAGGCGTACTTTATATTTCTTCCCTTTCTCAAGGTACCTGGTATTATATTCCATGTAAGGATGGTGTACATCATCACTGCTGCCAAGCAATTCATCATCAAGATAAACTTTGAAAGCCGAAAATCCTTCCCCGCCAATGTGATACTCCCCGGAACGGGGCGGCACAAAATACCCGGACCACTTCACAGAGAAATTTTCATACTCCATATCCTCAAAAGGCGCATCGGTCCACCAGGTAAAATCGATCTTCTCGTCTACCCTTTTATGTTTGGGTTCTCCCTCAAACTCACTGTTATCGTAATATTCCCCGTTCAATCCATTTTCCTCAAGATCTTCTGAAGTATAGAGATGATCTGCCGGAATCGGTTGCATATAAGGGAATTTTTCGGCATGACGGCTTCCCTGCGCATATTGCACGTTGGCATTGGGCAGCTTTTCTTTAATCCCATTTAAAGGTGTCACAGGATCGGAAGGATAACCATTGTAGTTGGCCCAAAGCGACTTCAGGTGATCGGCATTGGGGCCAATGACGGCCACATTCTCCACATCTTTATCCAGGGGAAGCATATCGTTTTCGTTCTTCAGCAGGACCATGGATTTGCGTGCAGCTTCCCTTGCCAGCTCCTGGTGTTCTTCACTGTCAACGACAGAATAAGGAATATCGGTATAAGGCACGTTCTCCTCAGGATCAAACATGCCCAGTTTCATGCGGGCCTCCATCAAACGTTCCACCAGCACATCGATTTCTTCTTCGGTTACTAGGCCCTGTTCAACGGCATCAACAAGAGCCGGATAAGCACTGCCACAATTCAGATCAGTCCCTGCCTTAACGGACATGGCAACGGCCTCCTCTTCGGAAGAAACCACCTCGTGATGGCCTTCTTTATAGAAATCTTCGATGGCCCAGCAGTCTGAAACGATGTATCCTTCAAATCCCCACTCTTCTCTTAATAAGTTTTCAAGAGGCTTACTTCCACAACAGGGATCTCCGTTTAGCCGGTTGTAGGCACACATTACCGAATAGGCACCCCCCTCCTGAATGGCTTTCTTAAAGTGCGGAGTATAAGTCATCACAAAATCGCGATCTTTGGGGACGGCATCAAACTTGTGCCGGTCGGGCTCAGGGCCGCTGTGAACCGCGAAATGCTTGGCCGTAGCCACCAACTTGAGATAGCGGTCATCATCACCCTGCATACCTTTTATGTAATCAACAGCCATTTCGCCGCTTAAATAAGGGTCTTCACCATAAGTTTCCATTCCTCTCCCCCAACGAGGGTCACGGAAGATATTGATATTGGGGGTCCAGAATGTCAGCCCCTGATAAATGCCACGTTTACCCTGAGAAGCAAAATCGTGATGTTTGGCTCGTGCTTCATCGGAAACGGCTGTTGCAATTTGATGCATCTGATCATCATCCCACATGGCAGACATACCAATGGCCTGGGGGAAAACCGTAGCAATACCTGCTCGTCCGACACCATGAAGGCACTCATTCCACCAGTTGTATTCGGGAATACCCAGCCGTTCAATGGCCGGAGCCTCGTAATGCATCTGAGAGATCTTTTCTTCCAGGGTCATACGTGAGACCAGGTCTTCGGCACGTTCTTCAAAGCTCAGATCGGTATCCATGTACTTTTTTGGTTTTTCTTCACAGCCTGTCAGCAGAAAAAAGGCCATGAACATTAAAAGTCCGGTAAGCTTAAGCATACCAGATTTTCTTCTGTGTTTGGATTGAATGTTGTGGTCCATAGTGAATGATTTAAGGATTCATTAAATGGTTATGACAGTTTACAATAGATCGTTAGATTTTTAGATTTTAGATTTTAGATAAATCGTATGTTGTTGATAATCCGTATTTTTAACACAAAGAATGCTTCAATTTTAAACAATTGAATAACAAATACTCACAAAAGTTTAACGGACTATTGAGTTTACTGATAACGATAAAGTTTTATTTTTTGAATGTAATGATCCCCAAAAGGGATGCGCAGATCCCTGCCCTGGTAACTCTGGTCTTCGTTCAGGCGATGAACATTCTGCCAACCTTCGGGGCTCGATCAATTCCCGGTAAACCGGGGCAAGTAAGGTGTTTAACTCCATATCATCCAGATCGGTCCAGATGTCTTCCATATAACCGGCACTGGCTGCACTGGAATTCCCGAGTTCTCCGGCAAGCATGAGCCAGTATTCGCCATCCACCATGAGTTGAGTGGATTTGCCATGATCCCTGAGATGCGGAATGTTAAATTGCTGTCCCCTGGTCGCAAAAACCGCGACCAGGAAACAGACTAAAAGGATCAGGTTTGATTTTCGGAACATAGCTGAATTAAAAGGATCAATATTTTCTAAATAATTGAACAAAGCGTATCAAAGACAATTTTAACTCCACTGCTTTTTTTCAGGGATACTAATTTAATAACTTCCATAGAAAGTGCCAAAATTACACCAACTTATTTACTTGTTATCTAGCACCTCTTTAAGAGCGTGAAATGCAGGCTTGGGATTCATTTCATCATCAAAAATCAGGGCAGATCCCCGCTCTCCATCGGTATGATTGGGAATCCAGGAATGAGAATCGGGAACACCCCAAATCAGGAGACTATTGCAATGGTCATTGTCCAGGCACATTTCCATGATATCGGCATAATCATCTGCCTGTTGTTGCAGCGTTTCCTGAGAGATCTCATTCATGGGAATGCTGATATCGAGCTCGGTAATATTTGCCTGCAATCCCAATGCACCAATCCGGTCCATATTATTTTCTATTTCACTCACATTAAACTCATTTAGCCAGAAATGAGACTGCAAGCCCACAGCATGAATGGGCACATCATTCTGAACCAGACGTTTCACCATTTTATAAATGGCATCAGATTTCTCATTCATCTCTTCGGCACTAAAATCATTGTAATAAAGCACTGCAGAAGGGTCGGCACGATGAGCATACACAAATGCCGAGTCAATGAATTCCGGTCCTATGGTGCGATACCAGACCGTTCGGCGGTAATTATTCTCCTCATCGGTATCGATGGCTTCATTGACCACATCCCATTCATCCACTTGTCCCTTGTAACGGGAGACAATCGTGGTAATATGGTTTTCCAGTATTTCCAGCATTTCCTCCCGGGTGTAGGTGGTATCATTCATCCAGTCAGGAATTTGTTTATGCCATACCAGGCAATGGCCGCGAACTTTTATATCATTTTCAGTGGCAAACTCAACCAGCCGGTCAGTCTCCTCAAAAAAGAAATTCCCCTTTTCAGGCTGCATCCTGTAGGGTTTCATAGCATTTTCAGCCACCAATGTGTTGGCATTCTTTTTCAATATTCGGAGATAAGGATCGTCATCCTCCATATTAAAAAAGCTGTTGTGAACGGCAAAACCAAAATCAGTCCCCGATTCGTCAGCGGCTTGTCTTAGACCATCGCTCCCACCCTCTCCGGGATAAAAGGAAAGGCCTGTGAAAGCAATCAAAACTATAACAACTAATTTTCGCATTTTATTGATCTTTAGATTTTTGACTAAATAATAACAAAGAATAAATTCTCATCGATGAATAAACCGGCTTTCGGGCGGTCCCAGGTATGAAGGCTTAAGCCCTCCGGTATCGATAACGATTTTCTGCAAAACCAGACCGGGATCAACCATATAAAACTTCAGGACATGATTCCCGGGCTCTTTGATCTGATGTTCCGTAGTGGTAACATTAATGCTTCGGGCCACCCATTGGTCCCAGTTTTCCTCCTCATGCATATTGGCCACCACGGGTTTTTCATTATTGAAGCCAACGGCATATTCCAATCCCTCACCGGCGGGATAATTCAAGGTCGGCGAGAAAAAGGCTTTGACCTGAATTTGGCCGGTTGATGTCAAATGCACCGGGTATTCCAATACCATATCCTTTCCGGGTTGGCGGCTTTCCGCATCCACCGGGTCAATTGTTACAGATGACCCTGTACGGCCGAGATCAGGAATCACCATCCAGGTCACACTGTCGGATTCAATTCTTCCGGTAAAATTCTCTGCTTCAATAGATATGTAGCCGTTGCTTTCCAAAAAGCCAATAATTCTCTGCCTGTTAGATGGTCCCGGGTTCCTGACCGGCATTTTCACTCTAACCTGATCTCCGTCACCATGAATGACAAGTTCAGATTCATGTTCACCGGCGGGGACTGCATCCCAGTCTACAGACAATGTCAATTTTACCTGATCATCAACAACGCCTTTACTGTTTTCAACCTTCAACCAATCATCTTCCGGTTTTACTGAATATTCAAAAGATCCATCTCCCCGGTTAAAGATCTCCACAAAGCGTTTTTGCTTATTAAATACATTCGTTTCAGGAAGAGCAGGGAGTTCTTCAGACTCCGGCCACCATTTTTCTGAACCTTCCACAGTGACACCCATTTCAGATTCTTCGGGCAAATCAATGGTTTTCGTTTCAGGTATCGAATTTTCTTCAGGTTGTTGCCAGTAGGTGTATCCGATGTGGGTCTGTGACATCATGTGGTTCCATTTGCCGTCGGCCATTTCATTGTGATAATAATCGGTCAATTCGGCATCACGATCAAACAGAATCTTCACGCTATCGGCCATCTCATTGGTCAAGGCACGGCCTTGTTCAGCATACTGCCGGTTCAGAGCCGTGGCATAATACAAATGATTGAGATTGGCTGAAGCTTCCACAGGGTAGAGCACCAATTGATAGAATGCATCCTTCAGATTATCGGGAAGGGTTTCATACATTTGACGGGCTTCTCCGGCCAAACGGTTATAGTCCTGTACAACCCGCTCAAACTCCCGGTAATGATCAAGGCTATAGGTATCAGCGTTGAGCATTTCAGGCGTTCGCCGGCTGTTGTATTTCGCATATTTTTTCATGAAGCGGGCCACATCTCCTGCCCTTTCGGCCCCAAATTGTTGGGCAGCCCAGGCACGGGTATAATCATCAAGGTGATCAGGCTCATACTTTTCAGGATTCCAGGCCAGATCAAGGAAAAACTGAGTGGGGAATTCCATCGGTTTGATGTCACCGACATTCACGATCCAGAGCTCCTTGACTCCGTGTTCCCATGACAAATTCATTTGCTCCCAGATGCGGGGCAATGGATTTGTATTGATCCATTTGTAACTACGGGGGCCTCCCACGTAGTCGAAGTGGTAATACATTCCGCTTCCGCCTTCACGCTTTCTTTCTTCCGGACCGGGCACACGGCGTACATTCCCCCAGTTGTCATCACAATACAAAAGGGTAATGTCATCAGCCACACGCATACCCTGGTCATAGTATTCCTGAACTTCTTTATAGAGGGCCCATATCTGGGGAATGGTCTCGGCTGGCTGGCCGGTCACATCCTCCAGAATTTCGCGCTGATCTTCTATAATGGTTGAAAGCAGTTCAATATTTCTGTCATCATTCATGGGCTTATCGCCATCGCCACGCATCCCTACAGTGACAATGTTCTCATTGTCGCCCATTCGCTCGATTCCTTTTTCCCAGAAATCACGCAATTCTTCAGGATTTTGGCTGTAGTCCCAGGGGCCTTCACCATAGCGTTCCCATTCCACATGAGACCGCATCATGGGCTCGTGATGTGAAAAACCAATGACGATACCATATTCATCGGCCAGTTCTGCATTTTGCGGATCGTCATCATAAAATGCCTTTCCCCACATAGCCGGCCACAAATAATTGCCCTTCATCCTGAGAATCAACTCAAAGACTTTTTCATAAAAATCGGCATTAAAATCATCAAAGTTTTCACGGACCCACCCGCCCAGGGCAGGCTCTTCATCATTAATAAAAATACCACGATATTTCACTTTGGGGCCGTCAAACAAATGCCGTCCTCCTTTCACGTAGAGTTTTTCATGTTGAGGAACAGGCACATCCGCCCACCAATACCAGGGGGATACACCCATTTGTTCCGAAAGTTCGAACATCCCGTAAATGGTGCCCCGCTTATCGCTGCCGGCAATAACAAGGGCTTCATCCACCCCGGAAACAGGGTTGTCAACGGTGGTAATAAGAGAGGCTTCCCACTTTCCCCGAAGAGAATCAATTTCAATTTTACCATTTTCAGCAAGCTCACGGATTAAACGATTGTTCTCAATGGTCCCGGCGATAATCAGCTTTTCATGGCCGGACACCTTAGCACCACCCGTGATCAATTGTGGCTGATGCCCGGAAACGCGTTGAATATCATCCCGGAAAAGCCCGGCAATGCGATCAATGCCCGGCTCATCCTCTTCATCGACAAAAACAGGCACGGTCCCCTCAGCTGAGAACAGATTGAAATCATTCGGGTTTCCTTCTACTGTCACGAGGTCGGGATCATCCGGGAATGTCCCTTCTGGTTGTTGGGCCCGCGCCCCCATAAGGGGATACGGGCCCGTAACCATCAACAAGAGCAATAGGAGATTGAATATCCAGAATGATTTTTTTCGCATGATAAGATTTGTTTATTAAGGCCTAATGGAACTCACAATTCTTTTATACATGCACTTGTGCCTCCGCTAAAGCTTCAGCGACAGGCGGTTTGTGACAGGTTTGAAAAATCAAAGCTCCATGTTCGTTTCATTAATTATAAAGTCAGAAAGTTTTTTATTCCGGGATCATAGCCGGTAAAATACATCTTCGAAGATAGAAATCAAGAAGCTATAAAAAGGGTAAATATTCGTTTATATAGGGGGACATTTATTTACATCAAAAACTTTTACCCTAAATCGAAACAGTTTTACCTCTGACCGTAAACCGTCAAATTTCCCATCTCCCGGTCATCTAAAAAAATCGAACAAAACTCATTAATGATAAAAAAGACCCGGCAGAAAAATCCCAAATCCGGATTCTGCCAGGCCTTTCTTCAAAGTTTAATTTTAATCAAACCGTCGGCAAAGTATTTACAGGCAACTTTTCTCTTATAGTCGGGATCCCAGAGACAGGGAGCATCATCGGGCAACCAGTGTTCGTGTTCCTGCTAAACACCCCTGAAAATCTTAAAACAAAAAATCAGATGTTATTCACCGTGGTGCATTTTTATGAAGTCAGTCGGTTTCTGCCCCATTTCTTTAGAGAAGCATTTACTGAAATATTTCGGATCGGAAAAGCCGACCATAAAACTCACTTCAGATACGGACAACTTATCTTGCCGGAAGATCTGGGCAGCTCTCTTAATGCGCATGGAGCGAATAAATTCAACCAGAGAATAGCCGGTTAAGGCTTTCACTTTTTTCAGAATAATGGAATGACTCATGTGCATATCATCAACCAGAACAGATACATCGAAAGCAGTGTCCCCCATCTTCTCTTCGATAAGTTCCATAAGTCTGTTCAAAAATTTTTCGTCCACAGGTGTAATGCTTGTTTCCGAAGGTTCGAAAGACATTCGTTCCGAGAATTTTCTTCTGAAAGCAGCTCTGGAGTTTAGCAGAGAATCCACCTGAGCTTTAAGGATATCTATATTGAAGGGCTTTGTCATATAGCTATCGGCACCGGTCTTCAATCCTTCCAGAACATTCTCTTCTCCTGAACGGGCAGTAAGCAAAACAACGGGTATATGGCTCGTTTCAACGCGGGATTTGGTCCTCCGGCATAATTGAGTACCCGACATTCCTGGCAACATGACATCACAAATTAATATATCAGGCATTAAGGATGTCAATTTGGAATAGGCCTCTTTCCCGTCATGAAAGACATACGTCTTGAATGTTTTACTGAATAAATCTTCAAGCCACTGCGCCAGTTCGGCATCGTCTTCAATTATACAGACGGATGGTTTGTGGGCGGCATCCTCTTCTGTTTTTTCACCCTCTCCCAGGGTTGGTAACACAGGCTCTTCTGAATGAGCCACATTCTCTTTCTCCTCATCAAGACCCTCCGGGTGAGATGGTCTTTTAGAATCATCAGATTCAGAAATAAAGCCGGAAGCATCGACGGGAAGTCTGATCTCAAAACAACAACCTCCGGCAGCCAAATTATACAC
>JAWOCV010000029.1:0-2714 GCA_046483585.1 Marinilabilia sp. | reverse complement strand
TTTTTAGATATTAGATTTAAGATGAATTGTATAATGCTGATAAACTGTTATTTATAATGGAAAACCTCAAGATTTTAAACAATTGAATTACAAAGCCTTAAATAAAGTTCAACGGACTATTGTCATGTATTGTTTCACCAATTTTCAAAACCATCATTGAGCCTTCTTACAAAAATCTATTTTTGCAAGGGACTCATCACTCAATCAAACAAAATGATATATTTTCAACGTGGTTCAGAAAACGATGTTTTAGGTGCTGAAGACTTAAAAGAAGCCCTCTTCACGGCCCTTGAAAAGCTGGGGCCGCGCGACAAGGTAGTCGCCGTTCCACCCGATTATACGCGATATCACTCCAAAGCAGGCGAGCTTACCGCTTATGCTTTGGAGTATTACGGCAGGAAACTGACAGATATTTTACCGGCCCTGGGCACTCACAATCCTATGACCAGTGAACAGATCGAAGACATGTTCCCGGGTGTTCCGGGATCCTTATTCCGCGAACATGACTGGCGAAACGATATCGTGACCCTTGGCGTTGTACCGGGATCATACATATCTGAGCTCACCGGCGGACGCATTGATTATGACTGGCCGGCCCAGGTCAACCGGATACTGACAGAGGGCGGACACGATCTGATCCTCTCCATCGGACAGGTCGTACCCCATGAGGTCATTGGAATGGCCAACTACAATAAAAACATTTTTGTGGGGACAGGAGGCTCCGAGGGCATCAATAAGAGTCACTTCATTGGTGCCGCTTACGGCATGGAACGCATCATGGGCCGGGCCAACAATCCGGTTCGGCGCGTACTGAACTATGCTTCAGAGAAATTCGCCTCTCACATGCCCATTGTTTATGTACAAACGGTGATCGGGCGGGACGACAATGGCCAACTGGTGGTGCGGGGCATATTCATCGGCAATGACGAGGAAGTCTTTGAAAAAGCTGCTGACCTGTCGATAAAAGTGAATTTTGAAATGGTGGATGAACCATTGAAAAAAGTGGTGGTTTATCTTGATCCTTCGGAGTTCAAAAGCACCTGGCTGGGCAACAAAAGCATTTACCGAACCCGGATGGCTCTGGCCGACGGAGCCGAACTGATCGTTCTGGCACCCGGTCTGAAAGAGTTTGGCGAGGATCAGACCATTGACAAGCTTATCCGGAAATACGGATACATGGGAACTCCGCCCATCCTTGAAGCGACCGAAAAGAACGCTGACCTTCAGGACAACCTGGGAGCTGCAGCCCATCTTATTCACGGAAGTTCCGAAGGCCGTTTCTCCATAACCTATTGCCCGGGGCATCTGTCCAGGGAAGAAATCGAATCGGTAAATTTCGGGTATGCTCCATTTGAAGAAATGGTCAAACGCTACGATCCTGAAAAATTAAAGGATGGGAAAAACATCATGCCCGACGGGGAAGAAATATTTTTCATCTCCAACCCTGCATTGGGTTTGTGGGCGCACAAAGACCGGTTTAATGAATAAACTTTGGTGTCCGGGAAACAGAAAATGTATCATCAGACAAGTTGTCAAAACAGAAATTAGAAACAAAAACATACAACCATGAAAAATTTATCAGACATAGGACTTATAGGACTGGCCGTAATGGGTGAAAACCTGGTCCTGAACATGGAAAGCAAAGGATTCCAGGTATCGGTATTTAACCGGTCCACCGAAAAAGTGGACAATTTTGTCAATGGCCGCGCCAAAGGAAAAAACATCAAAGGGACCCATTCTCTGGAAGAGTTGGTGCAATCGCTGGAGCGCCCCCGCAAGGTCATGATGATGATCAAAGCCGGTCCGGCGGTCGACAAGCTGATCGACAGTCTTATTCCATTGCTCGAACCCGGTGACATCCTCATTGACGGGGGGAACACGCATTTCCCCGACACAACCCGTCGTACGGAATATGTTGAAAGCAAAGGACTCCTTTACATCGGAACCGGCGTATCGGGCGGCGAAGAAGGCGCCCTGCTGGGGCCATCCATCATGCCCGGCGGTTCTCCAAAAGCCTGGCCCGAAGTTAAGCCCATCTTCCAATCCATTGCCGCCAAGGTAGAAGACGGCACACCTTGCTGCGACTGGGTAGGGGAAAAAGGCGCCGGACACTTTGTCAAAATGGTCCATAACGGCATTGAATATGGCGACATGCAGATCATCAATGAAGCCTACCACATTATGAAAGAAATGCTGGGCATGTCGGCCGACGAAATGCACGAAGTCTTTAAAGAATGGAACAAAGGGCCGCTGGATTCCTATCTGATTGAGATTACTCGCGATATTTTAGCATATAAAGATGAAGACGGGGAGCCGCTGGTTGAAAAGATTCTGGATACCGCCGGGCAGAAAGGAACCGGCAAATGGACAGGCATATCTGCTCTGGAACTTGGCATTCCGCTGACTTTGATCGGTGAAGCCGTTTTCTCACGTTGTCTCTCAGCCATTAAGGAAGAGCGGGTGGCAGCCTCTAAAATTCTGTCAGGTCCCAAACCTGAATTCACAGGTGATCGCAAGGCATTCCTGAAAGACTTGCATGATACCGTATGTGACACAAAAGTTATGTCTTATGCCGAGGGATACGCCCTTATGGCCGCCGCGGCAGAAGAACACGGCTGGAACCTCAATTATGGTGGAATAGCCCTCATGTGGCGTGGTGGTTGCATCATCCGCTCGGTATTTCTTGCTAAAATCAAAGAAGCCTTTGACGACAA
>JAWOCV010000009.1:0-42755 GCA_046483585.1 Marinilabilia sp. | reverse complement strand
TATACGCTTTCCCGATTGGTTAATGAATTGATAAGTTGTTTCTGCCCTGTAGTAAGTATTACAAAACTAAAAAACCGGATTTTGAATTCCAACAGGGGGGTGATTTTGATGGATTCAAAATAAAGATTGTGCTTTCATCGTGCAGGGTAGTAGCTTAGTCGCAAAGTCAGTAGTCAGTAGTAGCTGAAAGCTCGAAGCTCGAAGCTCGAAGCTGTTAGCTCGTAGCGCTTGGCTGTTAGGTGTTTGAATTTGGTAAATTTGTTTTACATAGCTGAAAGCTCGAAGCTCAAAGCTCAAAACTGGAGAGAAAGGTTGCTCTCTTTTGCGACATAACCAAAGAACCAACAAAATTAGTTAAACATCATATTTTTAATAACTTATGGTTTTTATTAGATGAAAGATTAACAATAGTTCGTTAAACTTTTACAATAAGCTGTAGATCAGTTGTTTCTGATCAAAATCTTGTGTTTGATAATACGCAGTATATTAGGTCGATACGAATCATCTTAGATCTTACATCTAAAAATCTAACGGTCTATTGGATTAAGATTTTTCTTTTTTAACAGCAATTACGGAAACTTTTCTTTAATAACAGCTACTTTTGCACCATTCAAACACACACACAGACTAAATTTCCGATTTGCTTTTATGGCCTACGTTCAGAACACAATGGTTATCCGGCGTGAGATCATCGCACGTCTGACCCGTTTGATCAAAGAAAACCAACTTACCGAAGAAATTGACCGCATTCCCCTCGAAATGGCGCCTAAAGAACAGGGAGCCCGTCGTCGTTGCTGCATCCATAAGGAGCGGGCGGTCATCAAATACAAAACCATGCCGTTGCTGGGGTTTAGCCCGGATGAGGAGGAAGATGAGCTGACCCCTTTATCGGAATATGCCGGCCGGGCCCTGTCACGCGTTGATAAGCCCGGCAATAAAATCATGACGGTGGTGGATGAAGCCTGTACCAGTTGTGTGAAGGTCAATTACGTGGTGAGTAATCTTTGCCGGGGATGTGTGGCGCGTTCCTGTCAGATGAACTGCCCAAAAGATGCCATTATAATCAATGCGTCAGGGAAGGCCCAAATTGTAGAGGAAGGTTGCATCAGCTGCGGAATATGCCAAAAAGCCTGTCCCTATCATGCCATCATCTATATGCCGGTTCCCTGCGAAGAAGCCTGCCCCGTGGGAGCCATCCGAAAGAATGAAAAAGGGGTGGAAGAGATCGATGAAGAGAAGTGCATTATGTGCGGAAGATGCATCAATGCATGCCCTTTCGGTGGAATATTTGAAATTTCACAGGTGGTGGATGTGTTGAATCATATTGGTCAGGGCGGCCGGCTGACCGCCATGGTGGCCCCTGCCATAGCCGGTCAGTATGACGTTTCTGCAGGGCAGGTCATCAATGCCGTCAGGGAAATTGGTTTCACCAATGTGATGGAAGTGGCAGAAGGGGCTGCAATGACGGCCAGACAGGAATCTGAGGAATTTCACGAGCGACTTGAAGCCGGTTGTTCGCTGATGACGACCTCGTGTTGCCCCTCATACATCGAGGCGGTGAATAAGCATATTCCAGCTTTGAAAAAACTGGTCAGTGAAACGCCTTCGCCCATGAAGTTTACGGCCCAATTGGCCCGCGAAAGATATCCGGAGGCTAAAACGGTTTTCATAGGGCCGTGTGTGGCCAAGCGAAAAGAGGCTGCCGATTCGGGTATGGTGGATTATGTGTTGACTTTTGAAGAACTTGATGCCATTTTTCAGGGATTGGGAATCGATGTAGCGGGTATGCCCCACGAAACCGGTTTGGAACCCCTGCCCATGGAAGCCCGCAGGTTTGCAGTTAGCTCGGGCGTGACCAATGCCGTGAAAAAAGCCAATGAGAACATCTTTATTAAAGAGGTGGTGATTAACGGCATTGATAAAAAAGCGCTGGCACAGCTAAAAGCTTATGCCCGCGGCAAGGCGCCGGGGAATTTTATAGAGGTCATGGCCTGTGAAGGTGGATGCCTGGCCGGGCCCTGTGCTGTGGTAGATGACAGAAAAGGGAAAAAGAACTTTGATAAAGCCCTGGAAGAAATCGAAAGGACCCCTGCAGAGGTGGAGTGATTGTGGTGCTGCCGAATTGTCACCCGGAATCTGACAGATTTCGGGTTTTTTGTTTTTTGCTGTGTCAGAATTACATCCGTTTGTTAATCTAAGGCCATTGAAAGAAAATGTTATTTTTCAAGGGAAAATAATCAGTTAAAATATTGAAATACAATAGAATGCAGGGAATTAGGCTCATTGGGAAGTTTTGTCTAATCAATTGAAAGGTAGGAGTATAATAAAATTATGGTGTTTGTTTTTTTGAAAAGAAAAAATGGAATGGCACATCCTTTGATTCAACAGAGACCAAACAACAAGAAAAAATCGAGAACAAAAAATAAATTACACAATGGGAAAAATAATTGGAATAGACTTAGGCACGACCAACTCATGTGTTTCAGTGATGGAAGGTAACGAAGCTGTTGTTATTCCCAACAGCGAAGGAAAACGGACCACACCATCTATTGTTGCATTTGTGGAAAATGGTGAGCGTAAGGTGGGTGATCCTGCCAAAAGACAGGCCATCACCAACCCAGAAAAAACAATATATTCGATCAAACGCTTTATGGGGACCACCTATGGTGAGATACCCAATGAGGTAGAGAGGGTGTCTTATAAAGTAGTAAAAGGTGAGAATAATACCCCCAGGGTACAGGTTGATGATCGTCAATATTCGCCCCAGGAAATATCGGCCATGGTTCTTCAGAAAATGAAGAAAACCGCGGAAGATTATCTGGGACAGGAAGTAACCGAAGCAGTTGTTACGGTACCGGCGTATTTTAATGATTCTCAGCGTCAGGCCACCAAAGAGGCCGGTGAAATTGCCGGACTTAATGTCAAGCGGATCATTAATGAGCCGACCGCCGCTTCACTGGCATATGGACTTGACAAAAAGGGGAAAGACATGAAAGTGGCCGTCTTCGACCTGGGAGGCGGAACGTTCGATATAAGTATTCTTGAACTGGGTGATGGTGTATTTGAGGTGAAATCCACCAATGGCGATACACACCTGGGTGGTGATGATTTCGATGACATCGTCATGAACTGGCTCGCCGATGAGTTTCAGAAGGATGAAGGCCTGGATCTGAGAAAAGATCCAATGGCGCTTCAGCGTCTTAAGGATGCAGCTGAGAAAGCCAAGATTGAACTCTCCAGCGCCAGCAGCACTGAGATCAATCTGCCTTACATCATGCCCGTTGACGGTGTTCCCAAACACCTGGTGAAAAGTCTGTCGCGCTCTAAATTTGAGCAATTGGTCGACGGACTGGTGCAAAAGACGCTTGAGCCTTGTAAAAAGGCCCTGAAAGATGCAGATATGAGTGCATCTGATGTGGATGAAGTGATATTGGTTGGCGGGTCTACACGTATCCCTGCCATTCAGAATGTGGTTGAAAATTTCTTTAACCGTAAAGCGTCTAAAGGTGTGAACCCCGATGAGGTTGTCGCCATAGGTGCTGCCATTCAGGGTGGTGTACTCACGGGTGATGTGAAAGATGTGCTGTTGCTTGATGTGACTCCGCTCTCACTTGGTATTGAAACCATGGGCGGTGTGATGACCAAGCTTATTGAAGCCAATACCACCATCCCGACCAAAAAATCGGAAACATTCACCACGGCTGCCGATAATCAGCCCTCGGTAGAAATTCACGTGCTGCAGGGTGAGCGCCCCATGGCAAAAGACAATAAGACCATTGGCCGCTTCCACCTCGATGGCATTCCGCCGGCACCACGTGGAACACCACAAATTGAGGTGACCTTTGACATCGATGCCAATGGTATTCTGCACGTGAGGGCTCAGGATAAAGCCACTGGTAAAGAACAAAGCATTCGTATCGAGGCTTCTTCGGGCTTGTCAGAAGACGAGATCAAGCGTATGAAGGAAGAGGCTGATGCCAATGCAGAGGCCGATAAGCAGGCCAAAGAAAAGATCGACAAACTCAATGCTGCCGACAGCCTGATTTTCCAGACCGAAAAGCAGATGAATGAGTTTGGAGACAAGATCCCTGCAGAGAAGAAGAAGCCCATTGAAGATGCTTTGGCTAAGCTGAAAGAGGCCCACAAAAATGAGGACCTTGAAGCCATCGACAAAGCCACTGAAGAGCTCAATTCGGTATTCCAGGCTGCTTCTCAGGAAATGTACAATGCCAGTCAACAGGCCCAGGGAGGCCAACAGGCTGGTGGTGAACAGCAACAGCAGCAGCAGGGAGGTCAGTCAGGTAATAAAGGCGGCGGTGATGACGATGAAGTAACCGACGTTGATTTTGAAGAAGTCAAATAATTATATTTTGAGTTCCCTTTGAGAACTGTTTTTGAAAAAAGTCTCCGCTTTAGCGGGGACTTTTTTTTGTCTAAAATTCGGAGGTGGGGGGATTGTTCCGGTATTTTTGGATAATTTTGTAAGTGGAATCAGATTTTTTTAATATAACGACCCAATGATGCGACAATTGCTGGTTATTTCCTTATTCATGTTTTTTGTTTCGGCTCTTCAGGGGCAGATCTTTGATAAACCGGGATCCGAAAAGGAGGAAAAGAGGGAAAAACCGGAAAGGCCTGAGGGGTATGATAACCGGACCGATGAAAAGGGCCGGAGACAGGGCAAATGGATGAAATTTCATCCCAACGGAAATCCGGCCTATAAAGCCCGCTTCAAAGACGGGCAACCGGTGGATACCCTGGTGCGTTATTATCCTGACGGTGAAAAGTTTGTGGAGATTGTTTTTGAAGATGACGGCCTGCGCGGGAAGGGAACATTTTATTCGGAAAGTGGTGATAAGCTTGCTGAAGGGCAATATCTCAATATGGAGAAAGACAGTCTTTGGAAATTCTTTGATGAAGATGGCCATCTGAAATCAACCGAGATATATCAAAATGATGTAAGGGAGGGAGAATCCCGCATTTTCTTTGATGATGAAACGGTGGCGGCTGAAATTACCTATGAAGATGGGAAAAAGGAAGGGGTGGAAAAAAGGTATTATCCCGACGGAAGTCTCAGGTTAAATATCACATACAAAAACGGTGAAATGCATGGACCTTATACCGTTTTTTATACCAACGGGGAGAAAGAAATTGAAGGTCAGTACCACAACAACATGCGCGATGGTAAATGGGTGTTTTATGATGCTCAGGGCAATGTCAATTATACCATGAAGTTTGAGGAGGGAGAACCCCTCAATAAGGAAGAGCTTGACAGCATCCAGCGGAAAAAGTTTGAGCGGTTTGAAAGAAACCGCGATCAGTTAAAAGATCCGGAAAATTATCAGAATCAGCCGGAGGAATACATACAGGGTTTTTAAAAAACGAATGGCCCGGGCCAGGCCGGAATATACTACCGGGTTCGTTCAACCGGGGAAGACATGATCAGATATGGGACAGGAGAACACCATCACACTTTTTCAGCTTAACCAAAGGATAAGGGGCATTATTGACGATGCGATGCTTCACTCATTGTGGGTAACGGCCGAGATCAGTGAGTTGCGGGTCAACCGGAATGGTCATTGCTATATTGATCTGATTGAAAAGGATGAAAAAAGCGATCAACTCCGGGCCCGGTCGCGTGCACTCATATGGGCCCAGAATTACAGGATGCTGAAAGCCTATTTTGAGTCTGCCACAGGACAGCCGCTGACCAAAGGTTTGAAGGTTTTGGTAAAGGTGGCTGTTCAGTTTCAGGAGGTTTACGGACTCAGTCTGATCATCAGCGACATTGACCCCTCATATACCATGGGCGATCTTGCCCGAAAACGCCGGGAAGTCCTGATGCGCCTGGAGGAAGAAGGGGTGTTGGAAATGAACAGGGAGCTGGACTTGCCTCCTGTTATCCAGAAGATCGCCGTCATTTCGTCGCCTACAGCAGCCGGTTATGGCGATTTTATCAATCAACTGGAGAATAACCCCTATCATATCAGGTTTTATTATCATCTTTTTCCGGCTGTTATGCAGGGCGACAGGGCTGAGGCGTCCATTACGGCCGCCTTTGACCGGGTTTTTGAACATGTGAATTTCTTTGATGCCGTGGTTTTGATCAGGGGGGGCGGAGCGTCCGTTGATCTCATGTGTTTCGATGGTTATTGGGTGGCATTTCATATTGCTCAGTTTCCTCTGCCTGTGATCACGGGCATTGGGCATGAGCGTGATGAATCGGTAGCCGATATCGTCGCCAATACAAGAATGAAAACGCCTACGGCTGTGGCTGCTTTTCTCATCGAACGGGCCGGGACTTTCCTGCAGGTTGTGGATGAAAAGGCTGCCGAAATTGCCGAAATGGCCCGGGAGGCCATTCAGGCGGAGAAAAAGAGGACTGAAACTCTGGCATCGGCATATGTTCCTCTGGTTAAAATGGCCTTGCAGAAACGAAACAACAGGCTCGAAAGGCAGGTGGGCCGGTTGCCGGTATCTGTGTCACGACGGCTTGGCGAAGCAACCAATCGCCTCAAAAGATTTCAGGATAAAGCCGGAAATATTTCCAAACAGATCATTAAGACGCATGATCAGCTTCTGCAACAGCATCAGCAAATGTTAAACGCATTGCCGTTCCGGCGAATTTCCAGAGAAACCGAAAAACTTGGCCATATTGAGCAGACAGCCCGTCTCAATGATCCCAAACGTCTCCTGGAACGAGGCTATTCTCTCACTTACCTGAACGGGAACCTTGTGAAGAATGTTGAGATGGTCAATCAGGGAGACGAAATTACAACCCGCTTGCATAACGGCGTTTTAGCCGGGCAAATTACCCGTGTAGAAAAAGATCCGCAAAACAAAAATCCGAACCATGACAAATAAAAAGCTGACTTATAATGAAGCCATCACTGAGATTGAAGAGATCCTTCAACGCATGGAAAGTGAAGAACTCGATGTGGATGAGCTTTCGGCGAAAGTGAAAAGAGTCTCGGAACTTGTCCGGTTTTGCCGCGATAAACTCAAAAATACTGAAGAAGAAGTCGAAAAAGTCCTTAAAGAGATGGACGACGGAGAGGAGTGATGGCACCTGGTGTCCGGCGTCCTTTTTAAAGGAAATCTGCCTGAAAACTAAAGGGCAGAAGAAAAGCGGCCTTTTCGGTCCGGATGATCTTCTTTGTCCCGGCCATGATGACTGTGAAAGATTGGCCGAAACGGTTTTCCCATTCGGTGAAAACCTGGCGACAGCCACCACAGGGAGGGACGGGGGTTTCAGACGGTTGCTGCTCTTTCTCTGCTACAATGGCAAGCGATTTTACAGGGACTCCCGGATAGCGTGAAGAGGCATAGAACAAAGCGACGCGCTCGGCACACATGCCGGAGGGATAAGCTGCATTTTCCTGGTTGTTGCCACTGATGGTCTTGCCATTTTCCAGCATTAAAGCTGCCCCAACGTTGAATTTTGAATAGGGGGAATAAGCATTTTTTGCAGCCTCCCTGGCCAGAGCAATGAGATGCTGTTCTTCAACTGCAAGTTCGTCCGTTGAATTGAATTCCTCAAAAGGGAACTGGTAATATTGTGTTTTTGTATCTGCCATAATAGCCCTATTGTTGCGGGGCATTATTGTCCCCTTGTTGGGGGCTAAAATTAGTGTTTTTTGTAACAAAGGACAATATGACTTTGGATTAGGGTTTTTTTGAAAGACAATTTCTGCATTGCCGGTTTTGAACAGGCATCATCCAACTTCTTATTTGTGGTCTTTTTTCACTTCTTTGTATGTTTCTCTCCCGAACAAAGAGCAATAGTCCGTTAAACTTTTTCAAAAGACTGATTTTTAGTCATAAAAAGATACGTTTGATTTTTGCTAAAATGCAGGTTATTAATGTTATACAATTCATCTTAAATCTTATGTCTAAAAATCTAACGGTCTATTGAAGAGAGGAGCTCTGAATAAAACGGATTCACTTTCTCCGAAAATATGGCGGTCAGCTGGATGGCATGGTAAAGAGTCATGAATCCGGAGTACGGGCCTGTTTCCACCGGTTTTTATCATGCTTGTTTCGGATTCTCATTCCGTAGGGTTATCTTATGCTGCAATTCTTAGGTAAAAATATCTGTCCCGGTATCTGGATTGATGTTCCGTTTTTATATATTTGCCACGATATACATAATTCCGAATATTTATTTTTTGAAGTTTCGGTTGTGTCATTCTCTTTCTAACAGGCAATGTTTTATGCAACAAAAAATAATTCTCTCTCTGGTTCTTTTTTTTACCGGGATATCTTTCATGTACGGACAGGCAAGTTCACGGATGAATCGTGAGCAATACATCGAAAAATATTATGAATGGGCCATCAGGAATATGGAAAAGACCGGAGTTCCTGCCAGTATTACTCTGGCCCAGGGATTGCTTGAATCGGGTAACGGAAACAGCAGGCTTGCCCGGGAGGCCAAAAACCATTTCGGGATCAAATGTCACGACTGGACCGGGGAGAAAACCTATCACCACGACGACCGGCGGAATGAATGTTTCAGGGTTTACGATTCTGTATATGAATCTTATCTCGACCATGCCCGCTTTCTTTCTTCCCGCTCCCGCTATTCAGATCTTTTCGAACTGGATGTAACCGATTACAAGGGTTGGGCCCGTGGCCTTAAAAAATATGGCTATGCCACTGATCCCAATTATTCAACCCGCCTTATTGACCTTATTGAGAAGCATGAGCTCCATCGCTTTGACAAGGCGGCTGAGGGGGGTAGAGTCAGAAGCAGCAGAACAGACAGAAAGCATGTTAATGAGGTGGATCCCTTTGTCACCCATGATGTCCACCACAATAACGGGGTTAAGTATATTAATGTTAAGGAAGGAGATACGTTTGCTTCTGTTTCTGAAGAGTTCGACCTGAGAGATTGGGAACTTCCAAAATATAACGATCTTCAGTCTGATAACCACAAAATCACCGACTTCAAATATATCTATATTGAACGTAAGCGAAATAAGGCACATCCCGATCATGAGCAACATGTCGTTCAGGATGGAGAAACCATGTTTGAGATTTCACAGATTTACGGTGTAAAACTGAAGCGACTTTACCGTATGAATGACATGTCAGAAGGGAAGGAACCCCGCCCGGGCGACCGGATTGATCTTCGATGATTTTATCTTTCCCGCCCTCGCTGGTAACGAGGGCGGGAAAGTGAAAAACGACTGTTCAAAGATCGTAGAATCAGAGAATTGACCGGGAATAACCACAGATCTGAAACGGGGTTGATTTAAAAGGATAGGATCAGGGTTGTTACTTTTCTGTTGTTTTAGATTCAATAGTCCGTTAAGCTTTTGCAAGTATTTGTTATTCAGTTGTTTAACACTTTAAAGTTGTTTGTGTTAAAATACTTATTATTAACAATATATGAATAATCTTAAATCTTAGATCTAAAAATCTAACGATCTATTGAGATTGAAGTGTAAAACGAATGGGCAATGCGTAGGAAACTTCTATTGGCTTTCCGCGTTGCTTGCCCGGCTCCCAGGCTGGCATGAGTGATACAACTCTTCTTGCTTCTTCAGCAAGGGAAGCAGGGTGAGGATTGGGGGTTTGAATATTACTGACTTTTCCTGTTTTCGAAATGTCAAATTCAACAATGATCTCACCTTCGAGATTTTTCTCTTGTGCATTTGTGGGGTATCTGATGTTTTCTGCAAGAAATTTGTTTAGTGCTTTTTCCCCGTCCGGAAATTTTGGCGGATCTTCTACAACAAAAAATACGGGGTCGTCAGAGTTTTTATTTTCAGATGTTTCGTTTGAACCGGACTGTTCTTCTGGTGTAGAATTTTTGTAGCCTACTACAGAAATACTCTCCATCCGGAATTTCTTTTTTTGCAAGACGATTTTCATTTCATCTTTGAAAACCGGCTCTGCAAGAATTGTTTTGTACCCCATGTATGAAAACACAATTTCTGAGTCGGGGGCCACACCTTTTAATACGAACTCTCCGTTTTTGTCTGATACTGTACCGGTATGCGTGTTTTTAATAATGATCGATGTTCCATGTAAAGGATCTCCGTTTTCATCCACCACAACTCCTTTTATTTCTTCTTCATTTGGGCCGTTTTCAGTTTTTTGTAGTTCAAAATTTTCTTTGTTTGCCTCTGTACTGGTTAGATATTTCGGCTGAGCAAAGGCATAGAAAATGATGGCTATTGCCGGAATAATCAAAAACGTTTTGAGTTTTCTTATTCCTGAAGTATGCATTTTTTTCATCATGGTAAATCTTTTTTTGTTGAGTGAATAATTAAATGAATGTCCGAGCCTTATGGCTTCTCCACCTACCAAATGGTTGATGAGCACAGCCTTATAGGCCGCCGGGTCGTTCGTGGATTGCAGGGCTGACTGGTCGGCCAGGAATTCGTGGTTTTGCCGGATAAAATGACTGTAAAGCCATGCCATCGGGTTAAACCATTGAATTGTTCTCAGACTTTCAGTCAGCATCAGGTCTATCCAGTGCTTCTGAGCAATATGGGCTGATTCGTGGGCCACTATTTCCCTGATCTCTTTTTCCGATAACGAAGGATTGACAAGGACATACGAGAAAAAAGAAAATGGGAATGAAAATTTATTGGTCAAGACCACTTTGACGGAATCTGTTTTGATTATTCCAGATTTCCGGATTACCTGAATTACTTTGAGGGTTTGCCACAGCAATTTGACCGAAAGAAACAAGAATCCTGTCATTATTATGCCTGTCAGGATGGTTTCCACGTTCAGGATGTTTCCTTGTGCACTTGTTTTTATTGCCTGGGTTGCAACAGCACCAGATGAAGTATTTGCTGTGGCTTGCTGGATTATCACCGGATACCGTACCGTAATCAACGGAAAAATGATCGATGCCAGCATACCTGACAAAAGAAACAGCCTGTTGAGCAGGAAGAAGCGTTCATTGCGCAGAAACAAAGAATATATCAACCCAAAGGCGGTGAGCCATATGGCTGATTTGACTAAATATGACAAAAGCGAATCCATAATTATTATTTCTTCTGGTTTTTCTTCAGTTCTTTCTTTGTCTCTTCCATGAGCGATTCCAACTCCTCGATGGTGAGGTCTTTTTCTCTGGCAAAAAAGGAGGCCATGGCAGGAAACGAATTGTTAAAATATTTTTTCATCACCCCAAAAAGCTGACTTTTTGAGTATTCCTCTTTCTTAATTAGAGGATGAAAAACATGAACGTTTCCGAAAGTTTTGTGGGCCACGTATCCTTTCTTCTCGAGTATTCTAACCATTGTTGATACTGTGTTGCGAGCCGGTTTTGGGTTGTCAAACTTTTCCCGGATGTCACGGATGGCACCTTCTCCCAACTCCCACAGTATCTGCATTACTTGTTCTTCGGCTTTTGTTAGTTGCATCTTCTTTTTGTTTTTGTCAATCCTTCAATACAAATATATGACTAAAAAATTAGTCAAGCAAATATTTTTAAGATATATGACTAAAAAATTAGGCATAATGTTTTTATTATCTTCTCAGGCCTTGTAATTCGGGCTTGCTGAAAAAGACAACAGGTTTCAGAGTAGAAGGGGAAGCCGGCTTAAAGCCGGCTGGTAGATTTTGTTCTGGCACATCTAAAACACCCCGTTAAAACGGGGTGCTATTCTCATGGATTTCAATTTATCAGAGGATTTTATTTTATTTGAGATTAGCACCCTACTTAAGTAGGGTGTTTCAATAGAGCCACAAACGCCCCTTTTAGCCCGCTTCAGCGGGCTTTCCTATGTGCAAGGGTGGTTCCGATTTATAATTAAACGGCCCCTAATTCGAGTTTAGTAGTAGGTTTTATTAATAAAGCAGGAAAATATCATCTTCAACAACAAAGGGAAAGGGCACAAAGTGACGTTTGTTTGTTATGATGAGTGAGGGGTTGGGGGATAAATGGCAAATCGGAATTTGCCGGACCTAAGGGCGGAAAGGATTCCGCCAGACCTAATCTATAGGAACCAGGAGCCGGGTTTGATTATATGGCCCCGTAAAAATTCCTCGGTATTCATCCGTTTTGCGCCGGGGGTTTGCAGTTCACGGATTCGGAGATCTCCACTAAGGGTCCCGGCCATTAATAATTTTTTGCCATCGCAATAGATTTCACCCGGTTTGAGGCCTTCGGATCCTGTTTTGTCAGCAAAAAATATTTTTATGGTAACCGGGTCTTTTTCGGGTTCCTGAAGTTCGGTCCAGGCTGTGGGGTGGGGGCTGAGTCCGCGGATATGGTTATAAACCTGGTTGCAGTCTTTCATCCAGTTGATGCGGCAGTCTTCTTTGAAGATTTTGGGGGCCGGTTTCAGTTCTTTTTTGGGCTGGGGAATCGGGCGAATGGTGTTGTCGGCCACAGCTTTTACGGTTTTCATAACCAGCCTGGCACCTTCGACCATCAACTTATCGTGAACATCACCGGCTGTATCGTCCGGAGCAATGGGGACTTCGTCTTGAAAAATAATGTCACCGGTGTCGATTTCATGTTGCAGAAAAAATGTGGTGACACCGGTTTTTTCTTCCCCGTTGATCACAGCCCGGTTGATGGGGGCCGCTCCACGGTATTCGGGCAAAAGAGAGGCGTGTAGATTAAAAGTACCCCGTGTGGGCATGTTCCATACGACTTCAGGCAGCATTCTGAAGGCCACCACGACCTGTAAATCGGCCCGCAAAGCCTGAAGCTCTTCGAGAAAATCCGGGGATTTGAGCTTTTCGGGCTGCAATACCTTCAGATTGTGAGCTTCAGCAAATTCTTTTACGGGAGAAGGGGTGAGTTTTCGTCCCCGGCCCGATGGCTTATCGGGAGCAGTGATAACCCCTACGATGTTGGCTCCGGTGTCTAAAAGTGCTTTCAGACTTTCAGTCGCAAATTCCGGTGTTCCCATGAAAACGATTCTCAGGTCTTGCATGTCGGTTTGGTGTTTTAAACAAATATAGCAAAAAGCACCGGCGGTGAAATTTTATAAATTTACTCGTCCGAAGTGGATTTACCAGAAGGATTGTATTTGAAAAACTTCAATTGGTGCCCCATTTTTTCTTTTTTCGTATGCATGTAAAACTCATTGAAGGGATTTGGCTCTACTTCAATGGGGATATTCTCCACGATTTTCAGGCCATAGCCTTCGAGCCCGATCCTTTTGATGGGGTTGTTGGTCATGAGGCGCATCTTGCTTACGCCCAGCTCCCTTAATATTTGGGCGCCCACGCCATAGTCGCGTTCGTCGGCTTCAAAACCCAGATCGGTATTGGCATCTACAGTGTCGCGGCCTTCTTCCTGAAGTTTGTAAGCTTTGATCTTATTCATAAGCCCTATGCCGCGTCCTTCCTGATTCATGTATACGATTACGCCTTTCCCTTCTTTGTCGATGGTCTCCATGGCTTTGTGCAGTTGTTCTCCGCATTCGCAGCGGAGCGAACCAAAAATATCGCCGGTGGTGCAGGACGAATGTACCCTGACCAGGATGGGTTCTTCTTCATCCCAGCTTCCTTTGATAAGAGCCATGTGTTCCAGTCCGTTGGATTTCTGTTTGAATGGGATGAAGCGGAAATCGCCGAAAGCTGTGGGAAGGTGTACTTCCACACCTTTGATGATCAGGCTCTCTTTTTGTAAACGATAGGCGATCAGGTCTTTTATGCTGATGATCTTAAGTCCGAATCTCCCAGCGATTTCCATTAGTTGGGGAAGCCGGGCCATGGAGCCGTCATCGTTCATGATCTCAACGAGTACACCCGCCGGTTGCTGTCCGGCCAGACGGGCCAGATCGACAGTGGCTTCGGTATGTCCGGCACGCCGGAGAACACCTCTTTCCTTGGCTTTGAGGGGAAAGATGTGACCGGGGCGGCCCAGATCTTCGGGCCTGGTATTCGGATCACTGAGGGCTTTTATGGTCTTGGAGCGATCAGAAGCTGAAATACCCGTTGTGCATCCGTGTCCGAGCAGATCAACCGATATTGTGAATGGGGTGGCATGGAGGGATGTGTTTTTCCCGACCATCAATTCAAGCTCCAGTTCATCGCACCGCTGTTCCACCAAAGGGGTGCAGATCAATCCACGGCCATATTTGGTCATGAAATTTACCTTTTCGGGAGTGATCATTTCGGCAGAAGTAATGAAGTCCCCTTCGTTTTCGCGGTCTTCATCGTCCACAACAATGATCAGTTCGCCGTTTTTGAAAGCTTCAACAGCTTCTTCTATCGTGTTCAGTTGAATGTCTGAATGATTGGCCATGGTTCTCTTACTTGACATTTTAAGAGGGCAAAATTACACAAATATTCCTCAGCAACAATGATCAATTGGGTTTAATGGGATTTCACTCCAGTTTAGAAGGGGTAATTTGAAACTGAACATTTCATAAATTATTTCTTTTATGAATAATCCGCGTTAAAAGTCACTCATGCTTCTTCCGCTTATTTTTCCTGAATTTTGAAAATAGATTCTGGAAAAAGACCGTATAGGCATCGGCATTCAAAATGGCAGAGTCGGTAGCCGATTTGTAAGTCAGGAATATTCCAAGCGGAAGCAAGATGGCGGATGAAAGCCAAATGCCCTGAAAGACCATCCATACACCCTCACGGGCCATTTTAGCCCCCATGGTGTCGATGATATAATAGGCCACAAAGAACAAAACAGAAATAACTACCGGCATTCCAAGCCCCCCTTTGCGTATGATGGCGCCCAGAGGTGCCCCTATGAAGAAAAAGATCAGGCAGGCAAAAGGGAGTGTGAATTTCCGGTGGAGTTCCATTTTATGCCGCCGTATGTTGCTGTCATGTTTTTCTATGGATTTCACCTGCTCATCAATGGTCTGCTTGGTGTTTCTAACCTCTCGCAAAGCCATTTGGTAGATCATCTGTTTTTTGGTGTTTTCCAGATTTGAAATAATGCTGTCGAGGTTGACGGATTCGGTTGAATCAATTTTATTTGATTCCGCTTCTTCCTCTTTTATTGTGTCCGCTTCTTTTGTGGTGTTTTCTCTGATCTTTTCTTCGGCCTTTTCTCTTTCTCGTTGTCTTTTGTCATTGTATTCCGGATCCCGGTTATTTACGTCTCTCGGCTCAGGGGGTCTGTTTCTATTTATATTTTCCGCGAACTTTGAGAAATAAAACGATTCCGACCGGTCCTGAAGTTCATTCACAGATTTGGATCTTTCCAGATAAAGTGAATCCAGATCGTGATTGATCTGGGTAAGATTTTTCATCCTGTCACTGTGTTTGAAAAGGTTCTCGTCGGTTTTTGAGAAATCAAATCCTTTAAGCGGAATGATGGCCGTTTGCTCTTTGAAATCATCGGTACGAAACAGATGTTCCTGGATGTTGCGCCGGTTTTTCTCCATTGCGGCTCGTTCGTCGTAGCGTATGCCATCGTAAAGTTCCAGTTTCAGAAATTTTTTGTCGTCCGACATCAAAAGTTTTCCGGAATCGGCCAGTGTAACGTTACTGTTACGGGCAAAACGGTCACGGTGATCGTAGATCATCACATCATAAAGCATGTTTTTTGAAGGATCTTTCCGCTTGACTTTGATGCTGAAATCGTCCACCCCCTGATAGAAAACGTTTTCTTTTATGTCAAGCTCCAGTCGCGTCTCTTTCACACCGTGCAGGATGGACACCAGTTTCAGATTGGCCACCGGTAACACATTGTTGGAGAATTTATATGCACCATAGGATGTTAAAACCGTCAGAATGATCAATGGCATCATGATCTTGGGAAGCGAGATGCCGGCCGATTTGAGTGCGGTCAGCTCATAATTTTCCCCCAGGTTTCCGAATGTCATCAGTGAAGCCAGCAGAATGGCCAGCGGGAGAGCCATGGGCACCACCTGCAGAGAGGCATAAAACAGCAACTCGCCCAGTACATGCCACTCCAGACCTTTGCCCACCAAATCGTCCACATATCGCCACAAAAACTGCATGACCAGTATGAACATGGAGATAAAAAAGGTCATCAGCAATGGGCCGATGTAACTTTTGAGTATGAATATATGGACTTTCTTCATTAAAACCGGTTCTGATTCTGGTTAGGGGCAAAAAAAATGCACTCAAAATACATACCATATTTTGAATGCAAAGTTAATAATTCGTAGCAATAAAAGGATAAAACTCAGGAGGAGCCCAAACCGTGTTTGAGGGTTTCCACCTGCTGATCCCAAAGTTCGATGGTGTCTTCTTTTTCGTCAGCTTCCACGTGGTCGGTCACAAGAAGAGCGACGTCTCCCGTGAGCTCATCCACATTGATGTTGAACTCAAACCAGATGTCTTCCAGACCTTCATCGAGCCATTGGTAGCGGACCATTTTGTTTTCTTTGCGCAGGGTTTGTTCGGCTGTTTGTTCACTACCTTCCCAGATAAATGTAAAAACTTTTCCTTTCACGTTTACATTATCGGCAAACCACTCTGATAGGCCACTGGGTGTGGCCAGCCGGTTGAAAAGAATTGCCGGCGACGTGTTGAGCAGATATTCAAGCTCAATCTTTTCTAAATTGTCTGCCATTGCAAATAATGTTTAAGATTCGGTTCACAATATAGTGGATTTATCGAGAAAAAAAAACATTGAGGAAAAATACTGTGGGGGGAGGTTGATTGGGTGATTGGGTGATTGGTCAATTGGTCAATTCGTGAATTTGTTAATTGGTTGATTGGTTAATTGGTTAATTGGTCAATTGGTTGATTGGGTGATTGGTCAATTGGTTGATTGGTCAATTTGTCAATTGGTTAATTCGTTTGCTGCAACCTACTGACCTACTGACCTACTGTCCTACTGACCTACCGACCTACTGACCTACTGACCTACCAACCTACCGACCTACTGACCTACCAACCTACCGACCTACTGCCCTAAGGACTAATCAATCAAACAACAACCTCGCCAGTATCATTGAAAAGATGTCCACATTGTTGGAGAATTCCAGGAAGGGGCTCTTGCCTGACGATTTCTGGATGTCCACACCGTTGCTGTATGGATTGAAGGTCAGGATTTTATTAAGACGGATGTTTTTGTTGCCCCGCTCGCCCATGAAAATGATCCGGCGTTCGGTGAGGTAAATGATCCCCGAATCCAGTCGTTGCCATACATCCTCGGTTGTGCGGTTGACGCCCAGGCTTCCGGCCCGGTAATAGATCCCTTTGGCCAGTTTGATGCGGGCGGTGGGACCTCCGTAATTGAACCGGCGGGTCACCTGTTTGTGTTCCACCCAGTCGGCGGGGCCTTTGAAATACAGCTTTTCGCCTTTGTAAAGGTTGATGTCGGGTTTGATCTCCGGCAAATCGCCGTTTTCAATTTGCCAGTAAAGACGAAAACGGTCCAGGGCCTGTCTGGTGTTGTCATCAAAGGAGAGTTCAATGCCCAGGCTATCGGCAATGTCATGCATTTCCGATTCTTCGGCGGGCGACAACCGCTCATCCGAGGCGGCCTCTTCTATGAAGTTCTGAAGTTTCTCTCTTGCCTGGCCGGCATAAAGATTTCCGGCGGTTTTTTCATCAATCATCAGGTCTTTGCGCAATTGCTCCAGCTTGTTTTTCTCCGTTTCGGAAAGGCGGTTGTCTTCCAGCGCTTCCCGGATGTGTTCGCCGTATTTTTTTTGTGCTTCTTCCTGTAGAATGTCCTGGGCCTGCTGCTGATTGAGCATCAGAAGGTCTCGCAGATGCTTCAGCTGCAGGGCCTCCTGGTCGTTCACCTGGTTGTCTTCGAGAATGTGTTTCACCAGATCGCGAAACAGCCCGGTGCGTTCATCACGGAAATTTTTATGAAGATTGACGTTATAACGGTCGGCAATTTCGGTCACCTGGTCCGGAGTTATATCCCGGATGTTTCCGGCTTCCGCCAGCAGGTTGTTGATCTCAATGAGGGCATTTTCAGCGGGTTGGCGTTTGAATAAACGTTGTAAGAGGTTGGGTTTCTTGAGGGGTTTTGATTGAAATACAGACATAATACGGGATTTTTGATTATTTCATGAAAATGTTGAAAAAATAAGAGATTTCAAAATGGGGGAAGGATTTATCCTGCATTGAGCGTTTCGCTTCATGTGTAGCCCTCAAAACTTTTTAAATGTGGGTCCCCTCTGTGGTTGAATTTGAACTGGAAATCCGTTTTTATATAGACATACGAACTTCCAGGGTCGGGACATCTTTGACGGCTATACCGTCTGGTAATTATCTGCTGCATTATGGCTCAGCCGCTTGCTACGCAAGTATTTGCGGTTAACCCAAAAAACGGCGAAATCCGTTGCTGAGTGTCTTTCCAGAAAGTACCATTTGCTTTCCTGAAAGATCGGGACAGGCTGTTACGCCTGACCATTTTCGGATCAGATGTATAAAGGAATTCTCTAAATCCATGATAACCTGTGCCACATTTCTTCCAGCGGACCCCGTTTGTGTTTTTTGAACCACCAAATACTGAAGAGGCTCTGCAAAACACCCAATGTAAGACCGATCAACAGGCTAAAAGTGGCCCCGGTGTATTGGTAGAGTCCCAGGCCAAATCCATAATAGATGAAAGAGCCGGCGATGGATTGCATAATGTAGTTTGAAAGACTCATCCGTCCCAGAGGTTGGAGTTTGTGCAGGAAAGCACGGGCAGCGGTATGTTCATAAAGAAGAACGAATCCTGAAACCAGTACTCCCATAAAAGCAAAGTTCGACCACGAGCTGATGGCTGTCTGAAACCTCGCTATGATGGCCTCTCTGCATTCCATCTCCGGCAATGCTTTTCCCAGCAGGAATAGGGGAATAAATCCAATGATGGCTGTAACCAGTGCTTTCTGCCAGAATTTTTTGTTTTGTGGAGAAGAAGTGAATCGTTGATTGCGTCCCAGTAAAAATCCCATCAAAAATAAAGAAGCGGTCTGGAAAAAACGGCCGTTTTCAAGCGACCATGAAAAGACCGCCAGTCGCCCGTTGGTGAGATTGCTCCTTGCTGCATCCCAAAAGTTTCCTTCCGCCAGTGGCTCGTAAATCATGCCAAAATATTTATTGGCCGTTGAAGCGGGCTCTGTAAAATCGGGGTTGGCTAAAATGTAAAAGAGACGGATCCATTCCAGTGGCTGAAGCATCAGTATAACCGCCGCCGTCAATACAACCCGGTTGCTCAGTTTCCGGAAAGGAATGATTACAACGCCTGTGATGGCGTAAAGGGCCAGAATGTCTCCTTCAAAAAATATGGAATTGATGATGCCAAAGCACAGAAGCAGCAAAAGCCGCCACAAAAAACGGCTGCTGAAATCATTGCCCCCTGCCTGCTGGTTGGTGTACTGAATGTAAAAGGTCAGTCCGAACAGGAGGGCAAATATGGCATATGATTTACCCGCGAAAAGAAAAAACACAGTGTCCCAGATCACTGCATCAATTGCTTTCAGCCATTCGGGCAGATATTCGGGTATGTAATAAAGATCAAAGTGTTCGATGTTGTGCAGCAGCATGATGGAGAGTATGGCGAAGCCTCTCAGGGCGTCTACAACGGTGAGCCGTTGCGAAATAGAAGTGGCGCTCATGTAAATTTTATTCTATCTGAAATTGTTTCGAAATTTTGGAATGGTGGTAAAAATAGCAATAAATGGCTATGGTGCCAACAGAAGCGACGGATTCCGATCCGCCTAAATTTTCAGGAAGGGTGGATTCTTTGTTAACAAAGCAGCAAAGCTGAGTGCCGACCCGTCATTTTATATATATCTTCATTAATCTTGTTGGTTCTTTGGTTGTGCCGCAAAAAAGAGCAACCTTTCTCTTCAGCTTTGAGCTTTGAGCTTCGAGCTTTGAGCTTTCAGCTACTACTGACTCTGCGACTGAACTAAGAGCTAACAGCTAAGAGCTAACAGCTTCCAGCTTCCCCGCGGCTAGGTTACTAATATCTAAAAATCTAAAGATCTATTGAAATGGTGCGATGTTCTGAAAACAGGTAATTGTCTGAATCATAATTACGAAACGCTATGTATTTGGGGGCGAAAGATGGTTTCATGTATTTACGGTCTCCAGGTAAAAAAAATGAATTTCAATTAGTACCTGACTTTAAATTAAGCTAAGTTTGTTTCGGGTCATGTGTCAGTCCATAAATTCAGCAAATAGGGAAAAATAAAAAGCCATGAAACCAAATTCATTTGAAAAAATACCGGATGCCTTTTTTGAAAAGTGGCAGGAAATTGCTGATTTAATTGGAAATATCATGGATATTCCCGCCCCTTTGATCATGAAAGTCGAAAATGAGCTTATGGAGGTTCTTATTTCGGGCAATACCGGAGAAAATCCCTATAAGGCGGGCGATAAAGAGCATTGGCACGGATTGTATTGCGAAACGGTTATTAAAACTCAAAAAAAACTTAGCATTGCGAATGCTCTGAAAAATAAAAAATGGGACAAAAATCCTGATATAAAACTCGGGATGATTGCCTATCTGGGTTTTCCGATAAATTTTCCCGATCAGGAACCTTTTGGTACCATATGCGTGCTCGACAATAAGGAAAGAACTTTTAGTGCTGACGACGAAAAGTTGTTGCTTCAATTTAAAAAGGCAATAGAACTGGATTTGGCTTTGATATCTTCGTTGGATTTTGAAAAAATCACCAGCGAAAATGATGTCTTTTTGAAGTTAATGCGCAGCAATGAAGAGTATCTGTTAATAAATGAAGAATATCTTGCAGCAAATGAGGAGCTTAAAGAAGCGTATGATGAATTGTTGAGAATTAAGCAAATTACCGGGGAAAGTGAAGAGAAAATGCGCAGCATCTATCGTGTGGCTCCCGTAGGTATTGGAGTTGTTGTGAACAGGGTGTTGAAGGAAGTAAATCCGCGTATTTGTGAGATGACCGGATATACAAGGGACGAACTGATTGATAAAGATGCCCTTACGCTATATCCAACCCTGGAGGATTATGAATTGGTTGGCAAAGAAAAGTATGAGCAAATCAGGGCAAAAGGAACCGGTGAAGTGGAGTCGCTCTGGCAGAAGAAGGACGGAACAGTCATCAATGTTCTTCTGGCTTCCACACCCCTCGATGTAAATGATTTTTCCAAAGGAGTTACCTTTACCGCGCTGGACATTACCCAGCGAAAAAAAGCGGAAGAAGCGCTACGCAAAAGTGAAGCCATAAAAAATAAAATGGTTTCAAATATTGGAGATGTGATTGTTATTATCGACAAAAATGAAATCAATCAATATAAAAGTCCGAACATAACCACCTTGTTTGGCTGGCAACCCGAAGAACTGGTTGGTAAAAGCTCGTGGGATCAGATTCACCCCGACGATGTGGAAGCAGGGAAGAAATTTATCAGGACACTTTTACATAAACCCAACGCCACCGGAACAACACAGGTTCGATACAGACGCAAAGACGGAAGGTACGTGTGGATAGAAATTACTCTGGTAAATCTTCTGCACGATAGTGATATTAATGGGTTTTTGGGTAATTATTATGATATATCGGAGCGGAAAAGAGCAGATCAAATACTTCGGGAAAGTGAAGAGATGCTTCGTAACTCCCAGTCATTGGCCCATATTTGTGCCTATTCAACAAATTTGAATTTAGAGGAATTGGGCAAAAGCACATGGAAAGTCTCGCCGGAATTTTATAAAATATTCGGAATAGATGAAACATATCCGCATACTTTAGAGGGATGGGCGGGGTTTATTCATCCGGACCATCGCGAAGCGATGTTTGCTTATCATCAATATGTTGTAAAAGAAAAAATACCTTTCAATAAGGAATATAAAATTATTCGCATTAACGACGGAGCAGAACGGTGGGTACATGGGACAGGGGAACTTGTGTACAACGAAACGGGCGAGCCTGTCAGGATGCACGGGGCTATTCAGGATATCACCGGGCGGAAAGAGATCGAACAAATGCTAAAGGAAAAGAATGAGGAATACGAGAGTATCAATGAAGAGTTAAAACAAACCAACGATGAACTTTTTGAAGCTAAAGAAAAGGCAGAAGAGAGCGATCGTCTCAAATCGAGTTTTCTTGCCAACATGAGCCACGAAATCCGTACCCCGATGAATGGTATCCTTGGGTTTGTTGAGCTCATGAAAAGGCCTGAGCTCAAAGGTGACCGGCGGCAGAATTACATTGCTCTTATTGAAAAAAGCGGCGAACGCATGCTCAGTATTATCAACGATATTATTGATATTTCAAAAATAGAGGTGGGGCTGAAGACTATTCAAATCAGTGAATCGAATATCAACGAACAGATCGAATATATTTTTACCTTTTTTAAGCCTGAAGTTGAAGCCAAAGGCCTGGAGCTGTCTTTTAAAACTCCTTTAACTGCAAAAGAATCTACCATTGAAACAGATCGTGAAAAAGTTTATGCCATCTTAACCAATCTCGTTAAAAATGCCATCAAATACAGTAAGGAGGGAGAAATCGAAATCGGATATCTTAAAAAAGGCGATTTTCTGGAGTTTTATGTAAAAGATACCGGAGTTGGAATTTCGGAAGAGAGACATGAAACCATCTTTGAACGGTTTATTCAGGGCGGAACCGATGAAATGATGGCACGACAGGGGGCCGGATTGGGACTGGCCATCTCCAAAGCTTACGTGGAAATGCTTGGCGGGGAAATTTGGGTGGAAAGTAAAGAGGGAACCGGCTCCACTTTTTGTTTTACTTTGCCATACAAGACAAAAACGAAAGAAAATACGCGGCAAAAAGATGTGCATTCCGATGGAGTGAAAAACGAACAGGCATCTGCGGTTTCAGGGCTGAAAATACTGATTGCGGAGGATGATGAAATTTCGGAAATTTTGTTGGTTGAAGTACTTAATAGTTTAGCCGGGGATATTGTAAACGCAAGAACCGGGCTCGATGCTGTTGATGCTTGTCGTGAACATCGGGATATAGATTTGGTTTTGATGGATATTCAAATGCCCGAAATGAATGGGTATGAAGCCACGAAAAAAATCAGAGAATTCAACAAAGATGTTGTGATTATTGCCCAGACAGCTTATGGTTTGTCAGGCGACCGCGAAAAGTCCATTGAAGCCGGCTGCAATGATTATATTTCCAAACCCATCAGTCAGGACAAATTAATTGCTTTAATCGAAAAGTATTTCATGGAATGAGAAACGGGTTGTTGACTTTTGTGGTGTTCTCTTCTGTATTTAAGGCATGTTTACCTGGAGACTGCTCTATATGCTGTTACCTGTCCATCACAGTCCCCAACCTTCTTCCAAATCCGATCAACTTTCCTGCTTGTTCTTCTTAAAAAATGCCATCGGCGGCTCTGGTGAGTGAACAGGGGTGCTTTCAGGGGGTTACCATGTTTTCACCCGTCCGGGGTTTGAGAACAAAGCACATTTTGTTTGAAAATAGCAGTGAAGAATGCGCTTTTAAATTTAAGTTAAAACCAGCGAAATATGATGGATGGGATATCTGTCATATTGACTTACCTGGGTTAAAGATTTGGTCTACTAAGTAGTGCCCGTCTATAAACTAAGCATAGTTTGTTTCTGGCTGGTTCTTATAGTCTTTAGCTTCCAGCTTCTAACTTCCAGCTTCTTTTATCTAACAAAATATGTAAACAATCGAAATTCAATCATATACATTTTTGTTAGTTCTTTGGTTATGTCGCAAAAGAGAGCAACCTTTCTCTCCAGCTTTGAGCTTCGAGTTTCGAGCTTCGAGCTTCCAGCTTTCAGCTACTACTAACTCTGCGACTGAGCTAAGAGCTAACAGCTAAGAGCTAAGAGCTAACAGCTTCCAGCTCCCCTGCGACTGAGCACTTTTATCTAACAAAATATGTAAACAACCGAAATTCAATCATATACATTTCTGTTGGTCCTTTGGTTATGTCGCAAAAGAGAGCAACCTTTCTCTTCGAGCTTCGAGCTTTCAGCTTTGAGCTACTACTGACTCTGCGACTGAGCTACTAACAGCTAACAGCTAAGAGCTAAGAGCTAAGAGCTTCCAGCTTCGAGCTTCGAGCTTCGAGCTATCAGCTTTCAACTTCGAGCTTCGAGCTCTACTGACTCTGTGACTGAGCTACTAACAGCTAAGAGCCAAGAGCTAAGAGCCACGAGCTATCAGCTAACATCTAAAATCTTACGCTCTATTGTGAAAAATGAGCACCTCAAAATATTTTGGCCCCACTTGTCCGAAAATCGGAGCATTATTGATTGATCCACTCTTTAAAATTCCTTGCCCTTTCGCGACTAATAACGATCTTGTCTTCAGCAGCCGGGCGTGTTTTTACAACCAGCTTTCCGTTGAACCAGTTCTCCACTTTATGAATGGCTTCGATGTTCAGTATGTACTGTCTGTTGGCCCTGAAAAAAACGGATGGATCTAGTTCTTTCTCAAGCCGGTCGAGGGTGAAATCGATCACATGATGGTGCTGGTCAAAAGTAACGGCAGTGGTGATCTTATTGGCACTTACCAGCCACGCGATATTTGAGGTGTTGATCTTCTGGAAACCCTCCGGTAGATTCACCATAAGGCGTGACCGGTAATTGGTAGTGTCTGAAGCCATGGCTTTCGCCAGCTCCTGGTAGTTGATATATGGTTTGGTTTGTTGTGGGTTCTCTTCAAACAGGTGTTCATATTTCCTGATGGCTTCCTCCAGTTTATTTTGATTGATGGGTTTTAGCAAATAGTCTATGCTGTTGACCCGGAAGGCTTGTATGGCATATTCGTCAAAGGCGGTTGTGAAGATAACAATGCTGTCCACCTTCACCTTGTCGAATATTTCAAAGCTGGTGCCGTCAGACAATTGGATATCCATGAATATCAGGTCGGGTTGGGGATGGTCGTTCAGCCATTCGATGGTTTCCTCCACACCTGCCGTGCATCCTGCAATGTTCCAGGCTGGCCTGGCTTTTTCGATCATATCTTTTAACAGGCGTTGGGTGGGAAGTTCATCTTCTACGATCAATATGTTCATGGTGTTGTTTTATTTGGTGTCAAACAGTAATGGCAATATAATGCAGTAACTTTTTTCAGTCTCTTTCACCTTTATCTCTTTCCCCGAAAGCATTTTATAACGCTGTCTTACATTCTCCAGACCAGTGCCGGTGGAATATGTATTTTTTTTGGGCTGCAGATTGTTACAAATGGTTATCCCGGCCCAATCGTTGCTTTTGATGGTGATGTGCAGGGGGCTCTTCTCCGAGGCCCGGTTGTGTTTAATGGCGTTTTCTATTAGCATTTGAAGGGATAAGGGGGGGATGTGGTATTCATGATGTTCTTTATATATTTCGGTATCAATCCGGAGGGCATCTCCCATCCGGCTTTTATGAAGAAAAATGAAATCGTTCATAAAAGTCACTTCTTCGTGCAGAGGCACTGTCATATCATTTCGTTTCTGTAGGAGATACCGGTACACATCGGCCAATTTTTGAGTAAATTCCACAGCTTTGTCAGGGTTGTAATGAATTTCTGAGATGAGTGTAGAAAAACTGTTGAATAAAAAATGTGGGTTGAGCTGATTTTGCAGAACTTTATAGTCCGACTTTAATTTGGCCTGCTTCAGAGCTTCCACTTCAAGAACGGATTGTTTCCAGTTAAGAACAGCACTTCGAAGAAATAGAATGCTGTTGAATATCAATACAAAAATAAATCCAAATGTGATTACCAGCACGGATGTTCTGAAAAAGTTATCTTCTTCATAGACATGAGATGGAAGGGCCAGAAAGCAAATTGCGGTTACCAGAATACTCCATGCCAGACTTATGAACAATTGTATCCGGGTTCGTTGTCGTATCCGGAAAAACCAGGGGGCTTTTTTATCAAGGATCCTGTTGATGATGATATTTCCTTCGCTGATCAGGTTAAAACCCAGTACTGACAACACAAACGGTAGTGGACTGTTTAAAGGATTGGGAGAGACGCGAAAGAGAAGCGATACAAAAGTAATGATCAGCACCCCTGTGAGTGAAACGATAATAACCCTTTTGAGGGTGGGTTTCCACCCTCTGGTCAGCATGGTGACAGATGGGTCCCGGAACTCTTTTGGTATTCTGGAGGGTGCTTCCTGCATATAATTGTAAATTGGTGTCACCTGGAAAGGAAAATGCGCCTGGCTGTCGATCCTTTTGAAGTGCGTTCATTCTTTGAATCTCTGAGCTTCATTCTGAATTATTGGTTTGAAGGCAGTTTCCCGGTTGCTTTTAAGTATTTGGTGTGCTTGATTTTAACTTCTGTTTGGGCCTCGATGAGTTCGCTTTTGGCTTCCTGCCACTGGCTCTGGGCTTCCAGAAGATTAACCAGTCGTTCCATTCCTTCCTCATAATGGTCTTCTGTGGTTTCCAGGTTTTCTTCGGCGTGTTCGAGAGACTTTTTTGTCAATTCCAATCTTGTAAAAGCATCTTCCAGATTGAAACGTGCCTGGGCTATCTCCAGCTGGAGTTTTTCTTCGGCCTCTTCCATTTCCATTTGAGCAACATCTGTTTCCAGGCGGGCTTTTGATAGTTTGTTGTTTTTTTCGGACCAATTGAATATGGGAATTTTAACTGAAGCCATTGCTGAAAATGCCATGTCTTCCGCTCCTTGTCCGTTAAGCTCCAATCCGCCAAAGTAAGTATATCCGGCCGAAATTCCAATCTGTGGCAGCATCTCTGACCGCACCTTTTTTTCTTCGTATTTACCCAGTTCGATGGCTTTATTGAGTATTTTGTATTCGGGGCGTTGTTCAGGACTGTTTTCCTGGTCGGCAGCTATTTCCGTTTTCATACTTTCCGGGACAGAGATATTGTCCCGGGTCGAAATATCGGTGTCCAGAGAGAGACCTATGATACGGCACAGATCCATGCGTGCCAGTTGCTCTCCGCTTTGGGCTTTTTGTACCATAAGTTTGGCTTCATTGCGTTTTACCTGTGCTTTCAACAGATCATTCCGGGTAGCCATTCCCTCTTCTATGCTTGCTTCTATTGAAGACAACAAAGAATCCAGGAGTATTTTGTATTCCCGGGCAGCCTGTTTTTTCGCTTTTACCGATATGTATTTGTAATAGGCCTCATCTGTCCTGGCCAGAACCTCTGCTGTAGAGCGTTCTGAGTCTATTCCGGCCATCTCCATGCCGGTTTCGGCACTTTTGTTTGCAGCTCTTATCTTTCCGCCCATGTAAACAGGTTGTTCAACCTGTACGCCTCCCATGGTTACACCATTAAGTCCCATGTTCAGGTTTTGGTCGGGCATCATGGCATACATGTTAAACACCGGTTCTCCGTCGGAACCAACCAGAGGTTGTCCCGTTTCAGGGTTTTCTTTGAAGTTGGGCTGAAGTTCCCCCTGATCGTCGGGTACATAGGTGGGGAGGTAACCTCCCTCCAGTGAATATTCGAGCTCATCCGGTTTATAAAAATAGAGGCCTGAAGCGTTTAATGACGGGAGGTGACCGGCTCTTGCGATCTTTTTCCCCAGATCTGCCTGTTCTATTTTATTTTCGGATATTTTTATTTGCCGGGAGTTATCGAGGGCCATTTCCCGGCATTTGTCACGGTCGAGTTCTACCTGTGCCTCTGCTGCCGGCATGGCCAGTATTATTCCTAATATGGCTGAGATGCTTTTTATTACTGTGTTCATATTTTTATTTGTTTTCCAGTCTTCTGGCTTTTTTACTATCAGGATGAATGACATTATATAATACGGCGTATAGTACAGGCATCATCATGAGTGTGATAATGGTTCCCAGTAGAAGACCCGACATCATTGTTATGGCCATCGAACCAAACATATCATCGTTTATGAGGGGTACCATTCCCAGAATAGTGGTTAATGATGCCATCATTACAGGACGAAGCCGCCATGTTGAAGCATCCATAAGTGCTTCAAACCTGTCTTTGCCGCTTTTTACCTGAAGTTCTACTTCCTGAAGCAATACGACGCCGTTTTTGATCATCATACCCATAAGGCCCAAAGATCCAACAATGGCAACGAAGCCAAACGCTTTTCCCGAGATCAGCATCCCCGGAACGATTCCTATGATGGCCAGAGGCAGACTGAAAATGATGATCAGTGGTTTTTTGTAATCGTTGAACAGAGCTATGAGAACTGCTATCATCAGTACAATGGCCAGAGGCAAGTACATGAAAAGATATTGCTGTGACTCGGAGCTGGCTTCATATTCTCCCTGCCATTCCATATCATATCCGGGTGGCAGTGATATTTCTTCTATGTCATTGATGATACGGTTACGCACATCATCGGCTGTCAATCCTGGTGCGGGATTAGACTGGGCTTTGATGGCTCTTTTGCCGTTATAGCGTCGTACCACCGGCTCTTCCCATGTCACATCGATGCTTTTTACTGCCTGATTTACAGGAACCGCACCCACAGTAGTTTTTAAAAGATCTGAGGTGGTGCGCGTTCCCGCCATTATGTCTTTCAGAAGTTCCTGGTTTACATTTGCCAGGGAAGGCATCATGCTAAAAGCCGGGGATGTTTCCAATTGTTCTACTGATTCACCTTTGCCTGAGGTGCTGTTCACATAAATGGGAACGGCTCGTGTACCATCGTAAAATTTACTTATCGGCAAACCATCAGTGGCTGTCAGAAGTGACATGGCCAGATCCGGTCTTGACAAGCCGGCACGTCGTGCTCTTTTCTGATCATAATGGGCTTCCAGTACTTTGGTTGAAGGTTCCCAGTTGTCCGTCACCAAAATGGCACCGGGCTCTTCTTCCATGATCTGTTTTGTCTGGGCAGCAAGATCTTTGAGAATGGCCGGATCGGATCCCGAAAACATAATCTCGATGGGATATTTTTTGTACATCAGGTTATAGCGTTTAACACGGGCATATGCCTGCGGATAATTGGCTATGAGATGTTCCTGTATTTCGGGTAACCTTTCCTTAAGGATCTTTTCGTTCTTAAAATCCACGATCAGCTCCCCGTAGCTCATGGATGGCTCGGCAATGGAACGGACGAGATTGTAACGCGAGGGGGTTCCTCCAAGACTGGTGGTGACATCGGTAATTTCCGGTTTCTCCAGCAAATAGTCTTCTATTTCGGCCAGGTCTCGTTCAATGGCCTCAATTCTGGAGCCGGCCGGCATATTGTATTCAATATAAAGCTGATTGTAACTGAGGTCTGGAAAGAAAGTCTGCGGAATCAGTCCGAAAAGCAGAACACTCCCGCCCAGAATTATGGTTACTATGGCAATGGAGATGGTCTTGTGATAAAGAAGATAGTTGAGGGCCCACCGGTGGAAAAGGTGTATTTTGCTGCTGTACAGGTCTTTTTGACGGCCTGCCTGGTCCTTTTTTTCTTTGAATTGGTTTTGTGCCATTAAAGGGGCCTGTGTAAGGGCTAAAATCCAGCTGAGCAACAAGGAAACGGCTAAAACAATAAAAAGATCGCGCACATACTCTCCCGAGGTGTCGGGGGAGAGAAATATGGGTAAAAATGCAAAAATGGCTATCAGGGTTGCTCCGAGGAGTGGCCAGGCCGTTTTCCGGGCCGTATTTACCAAAGCGTCTCTTTTTGGAACACCCTTATGAAGATCGGTCTGTATGCCATCTACAATTACAATGGCATTGTCGACGAGCATACCCATGGCAACGATCAGTGAAGCCAGAGAAACCCTTTGCAGTGTACCATCGAAGAGGTTCAGAATAACGAAGGATCCCAGAATGGTCAATAACAAACCGCTGCCGATGATCATTCCGCTTCGCCATCCCATCGCAAGCATCAGAATAAGGACCACAATGGCAATCGATTGTACCAGGTTGAACATGAAGGTGGTAATGGCATCACTTACCTTGTCGGGTTGAAAAAAGACTTTTTCGAATCCAATGCCTGCAGGAAGACGGGTTTTTTGCAGATGATCAAGTCTCCGGGAAACATTTTCCCCCAGTTCGATGACGTTTCCCCCGCTTTGCATAGCAATTGAAATACCCAGGGCAGGTTGTTTATTATGATACAAGGCTTCTCGTGAGGGAGTATCGATTGTCTTCTCTATATCTGCGATGTCATTCAGTTTTACCTGATCTCTTTCATGTCCCTGGATGATGAGGTTTCGAATGTCATCGAGGTCTTTCAGGTCATCATTCACATCTACCCTGATCCGTTCGTCTCCCGCTTCATAATAGCCGGCATACACGGTCTGGTTTTGATCATCAAGGGTTTTTAATACTTCCGGGGGATGAACGCCCAGATTGGCCATCCTGTCCTGTTTAATATTAACATTGATGCAGGAAGGCTTATCGCCATATATTTCAACCCTTTTAACCCCTGACATGTCCTCAATCTCATCTTTGACCAGCATCCCGTAATCATGCATCTCTTCATAAGAATGACCATCTGATGTCATGGCGTAAAATAGTCCGTAGACATCTCCGAAATCATCCACAACAATAGGCGAATCTGCATTGCCTGGCAGATCTTTGGCTGCCCGGTTGACTTTTCTCCGGAGAATATCCCACTTTTGTTCGATCTCTGCCGGATCGACGGTGGGATCAAGTTCAACTGTTATCTCTGAATAGTCCGCCTCGGATCGCGATTCGACTTTCTTGAGATCGCCCATCGTACCTATAGATTTTTCCAGAACATCGGTCACTTCCAGCTCTGTTTCATGAGCCGAAGCACCCGGATAGGGGGTTACCACCAGGGCTTGTTTGACCTTTATTTCAGGATCTTCCAGTTTACTCATCGACCGGAAAGAGAGAATCCCTCCAATGGCGAGAACAAAAAGGAAGAAATAAAATAGCGGTTTATTTTTAAATGTAAATTCAGTCATATTTCAGCTACCTGTTGTCACTTATCAGTTAATTTGTTCACTGTTAAAGCAGATCTCCTACATTACTTTCAGAGGGTTTATTCATCTCTTTGACCTCTTGCCCCTCTTTCAGTGAATGAACACCTCTGCTGACGACCGGGATATCGTCACTGAGATCACCGTCGATAATGGCTTCTCCGGAATTGTGAACACGAATGATCTCCACCGGTTGTGCATGAATGGTGTTTTGGGTTGTGTCGACAATCCACAGGTTTGATTGATTATCTTTTTCGAAGAGAGCTGAAGATGGGACTCTATAGAAATGATCCTGTTCTTTTTTGTATTCAATGATGACTTCAGCACTCATGCCGGGAAGGATCCTTTCTTTTCCGGAGTTCCGGAGGTTGAAACAGGCGGTATAAAGTCCGTTTAGGTTGGCTTGCGGCACCATGTTTTTCATTTCCAGGGGCCAGATAGTATCAGGGTCTTCAACTGTTTTGCATGAGATGTTCTCAATCTGGTGCCGGTTCAGGTAATCGCCGGCCGGAAGGTGGGTGACGATTTCGTAGCGTTGGGTGTCGATCATGGCAATCACCGGCATACCGGCGTCTACTGTTTCATGACTGTCAAAAATGATATCGGTGACATAACCGGTAAATGGCGCAGTCAGGCGGGTGTCTTCAAGTTCATTTTTGTGGGCCTCGTATTTTGCTTCAGCCTGCTCAATACCAGCAACGGCTTTATCGTATTCATTGTCCGAAACTTTGTCTTTTTCATAGAGTGCTATTATGCGTTGGGCTTCGGATTTAACTTCCTTGTATTTGGCTTCAGTTGCACGAAGTTGGGTTTTGTAATCACGCCGGTCTATTTGAGCAAGCAGTTCTCCCTTTTGTACAAAATCGCCTTCGTTTACAAGGACTTTGTCTATTGGGCCAGCTACACGAAAAGATAACTTGGCATCTGTGGAGGCTCTTATGCGGGCTGGGTAATTCTTCTTCAGCAGGGGAGAATGTTTTTTGATGCTACTGGTCTTAACAATGGCATGAGAGCTCTTACTGTTTGTTTCCCCCGCACATGATACGATGGTTATGATAAGGGGCAACAAAAAGATAAAAGGAATTTTAATGTTTTTGGGTATCATTTTGTCGGTTTTGTGGATTAACGTATTTCCGGCAAAATTATAACTGGTCAGGGAAAATTTGAAAAATTTATTTCTGAAGTCTAATAATTAGTGATTGAAGTGTGTTATGGAATGATCTGTTTGTCGACACTGGTGCGTAAAATCTTTCCGAAAATCAGATGTTTTGCTGGCTTTGAGTTGAAATACGGATATGACGGTGAAAAATAAAAAAGGTGCCTGAAAAGAGAAAATCTTTCAGACACCTTTGGGGATTTTAATTCAATCAAAACTTTCCGGTTTTAATTAGTGTCTGTCTATAAAGTCCCACTTGCTGTGTTACACGAATCCGCCAAAATACTCATTTACGTGAGTTAACTTCGCTTTTGGCGGCTTCGCAAGCCCCCGATGATATCGGGGCAGGCTTTGCAATTGGCACTTTCTGAACAGACACATGATTACTAACACGCTTTGTCCAATTTATAGACGGGCATTAATTAGTGTCCGTCTATAAATCAATAGATCGTTAGATTTTTAGATTGAAGATCTAAGATGATTTATATGTTACTGGCAATATGTATTTTAATATAAAGCATAACGACGCAAGTGGTACTTTATAGACACAATAGTCCGTTAAGCTTTTGTAATGCCTTGTATTTCAATTGTTTAAAATTCCGGCATTTCTCAGGTTAAATCACAGTATATCAGTATTGTACGAATTTTCTTACCTGTCTGCCGTTTGCTTATTACAATCCTGCTATATAAAACAAACTTTGGTTTGTACAACAAGTCTAATTTTTCATAAGCCAGGCAGGCATCTTACATCTAATAATCTAACGATCTATTGAGACAAACACTAATCATATATTTCAGAGCGGTCATAAAAACCGCTTTCGATCAAAACTTCATCGATGTTGTCTTTGGTAACCGGGATGGATGGAATTTTAACGGTAGGCACGTCTTTGAAATCATTGCTGACGTATGATATGTCATATTCTTCTTCCAGATCCTCACCATTTACCATGTCAATGGCCACTTCTGCCGCTTTGTATGCAATATCCCGAAGGGGGTGATACATGGTGATGTGCTGGGTACCTTCTACGATTTTCCGGCATGATTCGATATTGGCGTCCTGACCGGTTACGATCACTTCGCCGTTTTCGTAACCATATTCTTCCAATACCTCGATGGAAGCAACACCCATACCATCGAAACATGCAATGACAGCATCTATCGGTTCGGGGTTGGCAGCCAGCAATTGTTCAAGTTCATAAGCCGCATGGTCAGGGCTCCAGTTTTCGATGTATGTGCGGTACAAAACATTTATATCTCCCGATTCGATATGAGGTTCCAGGGTTTCATCAATGGAGGCCATGAGTTCCACGGCATTCCGGTCGAATTTGTCCCCGTTCAGGATGACATAGTTTCCTTCAGGCTTGTGATCCACAGCGTATCCCGCCATTTCATTTCCAAGTTGCTCATTGTCGCCCGCGATAAACATTGAGAGATCACAATTGGAGATCAGCCTGTTGTATGCCATAACGGGAATGTCTCTTGCATTGGCTTCTTTTACAATGTTTTCGGCCGTATTGACATTGACGGCAATAAGTGTGAGGAGGTCAATTCCCTCTTCCATCATTTCCATGGCTTTTTCATATTGAACGGCATCGTTGTCTCTGGCATGGTCAATGATTACTTCAGCTCCCAGTTCTTCAGCTCTTTCTTTAAAGAATTCGGCCTCTTTGTTGAAACGAATGGTGACATCAGAGCTGTACAAAAAACCCATTTTGATTTTATCCTTATTTTCGCAACCCGAAAGGACCAAAATCAGTATAAAGATCAAGGGGGTGAAAATTCGCGATGTTGTGTGACGTATCATGTTGTCCGTTTTTATGTTATATGATTTTACTTTTCAAAATAAACAATTATTGTGCAGATATCGCATAGAAACAAGGAACGATTACAATGCTATATTACGTTTTTTTGAATGCTTTGTTTTGAATTGAGCGATTTTTTTTAAACTTTTGATACCCTTTAAAAATTTAATTAAGCATTGCACAAAATTAATAATCATTTTGCCGGATTTTATTATGAAACGAGCATGGAGTTTTGATTTTTAAAATTTGCCACAAAACATTTAATTAGTGTCCGTCTATAAATAGGGCAGGTCTATAAATCAATAGATCGTTAGATTTTTAGATATAAGATATAAGATAAATTGTATAACACTAAAAATCAATATTTTAGCTTAAAGAGTCTTTTAGATTTAAACAGCTGATTCAAAAGTTCTTGCAAAAGTTTAACGGACTGTTGTAAATAGGACAATGAATTTAAGCAACCATGTGTTTGTTTAGAATGCATATCTTCAGTGTTCTATAATTCATCTTAGATCTAAAGGTCTACCGATTTATTGCGTTCATACGACTTTAAAATTTAATTTTATATTTATGAAATGGAGAGATTTACGAATCAGAACCAAGATCAGAGGCAGTCTTGCTGCAGTTCTGGGCCTTACTTTATTAATGGGAGGGTTTACATATTACAATCTTCTAAATATTGGAGAAGGTGTGAACGACCTTTCGGATAAATATATTCCGACTGTCAATGAGTCCAATCTGGTGGACCAGAATTGGCGAAAGCTCACTGAGGTTACCCGATCATATGATTTCACCTCTGATCCTTATTATCATAAGGTTTTTGACAGTTATTATGAACAAATGATGGTAGCCCTTGACAATCTCATTCAAATTGAGATTGGTGAAAGCCGGGCCGAAGAATTTGAAAATCTTAAGGGAAGGTTGGAGGAATATGCTTCGATGTATGAGGAATATCAGGTGTTGCAATCACAAGCGGCCGTGGAAAGAGAGGCCATGAGGGAAGCAGGTACAGCGCTAACTGAAGCAGGTGAAAGATATAATAACAACACTTCCCAGCGATTGATCCGTGAAGCTTTGAGTATTTGGGGACAAATACAGGCAAAAGATTACAACAGGGAAGCCGTGGCCATGGACGATCAGCGTGAACAAGTCAGTGAACTTCAGGATGATGTCGCACAAGTGTATTTACCAGCTGACCTTGAAGAGACTTTGGAGGAATTTTCTTCTTCAGCCGCATCGTTTATTGATGATTTTCAGGAAGCCCGGTTGGCAGAGGTGTCACGATTTGAACTGGGAAAAGATATTTTCTGGGATGTGCGGGCCATTGCAGATACCGGTCAGGGGGATATCAAGGCCATGGGAAATCAGAGTGACCGGATCGTTGACAACGTTCAGCGGCTTGTGATTTTTGCTGTTCTCATTCTTTTGTTGCTGGGCATTGCTTTAGCACTATTCCTTCCCAAATCCATTGCAGATCCGATTCTTCAGGGAATTGGCCTGGCAGAAAGAGTCTCTTCAGGGGACCTTTCGGTACAGTTTGATACCAAACGGAAGGATGAAGTTGGCCGCCTTTCGGTAGCTCTTGACAATATGGTGAAGAATTTGCGGGTCATTATTTCGGATATCACCGAAGGAACCAAAGAGATGGTGGAAGCCAGCTCCAGTCTCATGAAGGAATCTTCCGAGCTGGCTGAAGGAGCCAGCGAACAGGCTTCCGCAGCTGAAGAGGTGTCTTCCTCCATGGAAGAGATGCATGCCAACATTCAGCAGAACACCGATAATGCCAGGCAAACTGAATCCATTGCCCAGAAGGCGGCTACCGATATGAATGAAAGCAATAAAATATCGGAGGAAGCTGCCGGATACCTTGAAGAGATTACATCCAAAATATCTGTTATTGGTGACATTGCTTTCCAGACCAATATTCTTGCCCTCAATGCAGCTGTGGAAGCTGCCCGTGCCGGTGTAGAAGGCAGAGGCTTTGCTGTTGTGGCTGCCGAAGTTCGTAAACTGGCCGAACGCAGTCAGGAAGCCGCTAATGACATTAACAAAGTCTCCGGCAAGACCATTAACTCCTCAAGGGAATCCAGAGAGATGCTTCAGGCCCTGGCACCTGAGATTGAAAAAACAGCCGGTCTCATACAGGAAATTTCGGTGGCTTCACTCGAACAGGTATCCGGAGTTGAGCAGATTAACAATGCTTTACAACAGCTCAACCAGGTAACCCAGCGCAATGCTGCCAACTCTGAAGAGATCAATGGTGCCGCCGAGCGCATCGATAAACTTTCCGAACGTCTGGAAAGGGGGATCTCGGTTTTTCGACTTCAAAAGGGTGATGAAAACCGGGCTGTTGGTTCAACCGGAACAGGCAATGATTCATTAGCTTCATCTGATGCTTCAAAAGAGGGAGAAGATGAAGAAGGTGCTTCCTGTCCGGTTTCTTCCGAACAATTAAAGCAGAAAGCCAAAGAAAAAAACCAGAATAGTGGCCATAAATTTAACGACGGCGATTTGCAAAATGATGATTACGAAAAGTATTGATAAAAGTGCTTTTTGAGAAGAGATAAATATTTTTCGCCTAAAAGAGGAATGATAAACGGACGGTTTAGCTAATTAGTGTCTGTCCATAAAATACCACTTGCTGCGTTACGCCTGCCTGGCGGGTTATGAAAAAGAAACATACTGGTGTTTTGATTTAAAATCAATAAGACAGATGGTTCCTTTTATACAAAACGGCAGACAGGCTTGCAATTGGCACTTTCTGACCAGACACATGACCAAAAACAAACGTTGCTTAATTTATAGACGGGCACTAATTAGCCTGTCTATAAATTAAGTCGCTGGCCGGTAAATTCTCTTTTTGGGCGAAATTATTTATTCAGAACGCCGCTTGTTAATCATCAGGATTTTCAGGCGGTGTTTGTGGTTCAGGGTTTTTTGTAGGCGGTGTCTTCAGCCCGGGATATTCTATTCTGGCATGATAGATGTTTTTGAGCTTTTGTTTGAAAACTTCTTTCACCTGGGTGATCTCTCTGAAAGTAATAGGCGCATTGACGTATTGATTCTCCTGGATCTGATTGTTTATGATATTTTCCACAAGTTTTTCGATCTCTTCATCGGAAAAAGTCTTCAGACTACGTGAAGCAGCTTCTACAGCATCAGCCATCATCAATATGGCCGTTTCTTTGGTAAAGGGTGTCGGACCCGGATAGGTGAATTTGCTGATGTCGGGTTCTTCTTCAGGATGTTCATTTTTATAAGAGTTATAAAAGAATCTGGCCTTGGTTGTTCCCTGATGGGTTCTGATGAAATCAATGATCTGTTCGGGGAGTTTATGTTTTCGCGCGATTTTCACTCCGTTTTCGATGTGCTGGATGATGGAACGCGCACTTTTTTCGTGTCCCATATTGGCATGGGGATCAAAACCGGTGTTCTGGTTTTCGGTGAAGAAGATGGGTGAGACGGTCTTTCCGATGTCATGGTACATAGCCCCGGCCCTTACAAGAAGGGGGTTTCCGCCAATGCGGTAAACAGCTTCCTGAGCCAGATTCCCGACCTGCAGGGAATGCTGGAAAGACCCCGGTGCTTTCTCCGCCAGCCGACGCAGCAGAGGATGGTTGGTGTCTGAAAGCTCAACAAGTGTTACATCTGAGATGAAACCGAACACTTTTTCAAAGACATATATGAGGGGATAAACAAGCAGTACAAAGGCTCCGTTGATGACAAATTGTCCGTAGTATGAGATGTCAATGTTCTGGAAATCGCCTTCCTGGAGAATGGCCAGAGCGGAATAAAAGGCTGAATAGGCCACCACAATAAAGATAGAGGCTCTTACCAACTGTTCTCGCCGGACCATCCTGAAAAGACTGAATATGGCGATAAGCCCTACAGGAACCTGCATGTAGACAAATTCGAAACTATTGCTCGTGAAAAAGGCGGCCATCATGATGGTAATCACATGCATGAAAAAGGCCAGACGTGAATCGAAAAAGGTTCGGATGATGATCGGCAATATGGCGAAGGGAATAATATAGATCGGGAAAAAATCGAACACTCTGGAAAGACGGGCCAGCAACAATACACCTATTACCATCAGAAGCATAAAGCTGATGGACAGGAGGTTGTTGTAAACATCTTTGCGGAAAAAGTACAAAAACATATAGATCAGGCTGAGAAACAGTAATGCCAGCAGACCTTGTCCCAGCAGAATGAAATAATACCCCGAACCTCCGCCCAGAGATGATTCATACTCTTTTTTCAAAGAATCCAGTATTTTTGCGGTCTGTTCATCAATAATCTCCCCCGTATCTACGATTCGTTGGCCGGAAAGGACAATGCCACTGGTCAGACTGATGTCATTCAGTACATTATCGCGTTCTCTGGCCGTTCGTTCAGGTTGGTACTTGATGTTGGGATCAAGATAACGGTTCAGTTGGAGGTCCGAGATAAGATTGTCGATCTCGTTTTGGTCAACCCGGGTCAATTCTTGTAAATGTTTGAATAAATTGAGTGATAGTTTTTGGTAGGCACTTTGATAATTGTGAAATTCACTCAACCCTGATGGTTCCCCAAAATTATTTTTCACCACGATCATCTCAAAATCGTCTTCTGCATCCTCATATTGATCGGGTAGTTTGATAAGTCCCCTCTGATAAATTTCGGATAACTCGTCAGATACTTTCTTTTTCAAATGATTCCAAACGGTTGAATCGTTCTGTTCCGTCTTGTTTTCGAGAAAAGGATACGACCCGATCAGATCTTGTTTGTTTTCTTCAAGAGCAATAAGGGCCCGGTTGGTTTGTTCGGCTTCTTTCAAAGTATCAAAGGTGAAATAAGGCCTGAAATTTTCCAGAATACTGTCCCGTTCCTGACGCAGTTCTTTCTGACTTTTGTATACAGGGAAGTCGAAGGGAGCAATCAACATTTCGTGTTTCCAGGGCTCTCCCTTGGTATACTCGTATGGGAATTTACCCTCACGGGGCAACACATATATGACCAGGGCTATAGCCGCCAAAAATATCAGTATTCGATATATTGAAACGGCATTTTCTTTTATGAAAGTGAAGAATTTATTCATATTTTGCGAATTGTTGCTTGGTTTTAAACGACTAATATAACGAAAAGGTTTATTCCAGTGATGGGCAGACTCTTTGTTTTTGGTCTGTTTTTTGTAAAATCGCTGTGTGATTGATCTTTCAAAACAATTCTGATATATGTCTCAGTCAATTTGTACTTTCGGATTTATTCCTGTGCGATCTGAACCGGCCGAAGCGGCCCAGCTCGAGACCCAGGTTCTTTTTGGTGAATCTTTTGAAGTGCTTGATCACCGTCCCGGTTGGTGCAGAATCAGGTGTCATTATGATGATTATGAGGGATGGATCGATGAAAAACTCGCTATTAAGTTCGATGATTCTGATGTTGAATTTTGGAAAAATGGTGACGGTGTAGTGGTCCATAAACCATATGTTCCTTTGGTCAGAGAAGATAACGCTTCTACCCAACTGATATCTGCCGGAAGCCGTATCGTTTTCAACGGCAGCGAACGGAATTATTTCCGGATCGGCAATGAAGGTTTCTACTGGCAGGGCAGTCTCCCAACCCGTAAACCCGATCCTGCGCAGGTGGCCCGTGGATTTCTAAATGCTCCTTATCTCTGGGGAGGGCGATCATTTTATGGAATAGATTGCAGTGGATTGGTACAGGTGGTTTTTAAATCCATGGGAATTATTTTGCCCCGGAATGCTTCTCAACAGATTGATCGCGGACAAGTGGTCAGCTTTGTGGAAGAGGCCGGGTCTGGTGACCTTGCGTTCTTTGATGATGAGGAAGGGAACATTATTCATGTCGGGATTTGCCTTGGCGGAGGACGTATTATTCATGCCAGCGGGTCGGTGCATGTTGATGCCCTTGATCACCAAGGCATTTACAATCTTCAGCGGCGCGTTTACTCCCACCACTTACGGATAATAAAACGGGTTTTTGATGAATAAAGGAAAATATTGTTACGAATATCCCCGGCCAGCGGTAACTGCCGATGTAGTTGCAGTGGCAGGAAACAATGAAAAGGAAGCAAGTGTATTATTGATTCAACGGAATATCCCCCCTTTTAAAGGTATGTGGGCCCTTCCCGGAGGATTTGTCAATATAGACGAAGAGCTGGAAACGGCTGCTGCCAGGGAACTTGAAGAGGAGACAGGCCTGAGAAACGCCGGATTGAAACAGATAGGAGCTTTTGGCAAAGTGGGGCGGGACCCTCGTCACAGAACGGTTACAATAGCTTTTCTGGCCTGCCTGCCCAAAGAAGGACTCGTAAAAGGAGGAGATGATGCCGGTGATGCGCAGTGGTTCCCGCTCGGAGATCTGCCACCTCTTGCTTTCGACCATGAGGAGATCATAGAGGAAGCTTTGGCTTTATGGCGATCGTGTGATGGGAATGCCTAGACAGAGAGGTTTATTGTTTGCAAGTGAATGGATTATTTTGTGGTACAACTTTGGGCAAGTATCAATCTGGCTTCAGGGCCTTTGTTGAAGAGCAGGTCAAGTATGCTCAAATTGGGAATAAATCCATGACGATCATCAAAAACCTGCTTATAGGCAACTGGCTTAAAGAAAGGGTCGTTTCGGGTATAATCTTTTTTGGGATGTAGACTTTCCCTCAGATCAAGGATCCCGTTTCCGGGGTTTTGGTTGAATTCGCTGGTAAAAGATATCTCGCTGTCAATGCTAAGCAGGTCTGTTAATACTTCGGTTACAGCCAGGTTCAAATCCAGCAGATAAGTGTATCTTTTCTGAAAAAAGGGCTCAATGTCGTCCATATAGAATTCGAAAAAGGGAGAGGAGTTGTAGGCCGATACAATGGAGCGCCAGTGATTTTTTTGCCAGGGCATATGATAAGCAATTTTCACATCCCGTTCGGGTATTTTCAGACTGTGTCCTTTCTCTACAGGCACGGATAGCGTAAGTGGTGTGTTGGCACCTGCAATAATGTAACGACTTCGGTAAGTCTGCCTCACATAGTTGGCGTGGTTCTCTATAATAACAGGGCCCCGCCACAGATGCATGAAATATTGGACGGGGCCGAAGCAGGCAGGCGTTAATAATGTTTTTCTGATCATGGATTGAAAAATTCCTCGTTACCGTTCTCTTCGTCAGCCGGGCCGATGTATTTGTCTTTCTGGGAGTTTTCTTCGTTTTTACGAGACAATTCCGCCCGGTCTTCCTTCCTGTTTCTTCGAAAAGAGAAAAAAGCCCCGGCAATTAATCCAATCAGGAACGCGACAATGAGCAGGACTGAAAGGGACAAATGGGTTCTCCACAGGATAAATTCAAAACGGACTTCCTGGGCATTTTGCACCGAAAATATCACAAGTATCAGCGCTGCAATAATGAATATCCAGAGGGAGAATGGTTGATTTCTTTGCATACCAAATCTTTTTAATGCTTAACGATCATCACTCATCTTCTAAATTTATGAATTTTTCCGGGATTTTTCCAATGATGTGATTTTCGGGTAAAAACCCCCAAAACCGGCTGTCGAAAGATTGTGGACGGTTGTCTCCCATCACCCAGTAATAATTGAATTTAAAACGATATTGATCGGCGGGCTCATCATTAATATAAATGTCTCCGTCCTTTATTTCCAGGTCATTTTGTTCATATACACGGATGGCCCTTTGGTAAATTTCAATATTCTCCATATCGACAGAAATGGCCTCCCCTTTGGCAGGGATAACCACAGGCCCCATGAAATCGGTATTCCAGTTTTTAGCTCTATCGAACGGGAAGGTATGGCGATCTGGAATGTTTTTTTCCAGAAGTGTTGGTTTAAATTTGATTTTGATCTCTTCAGGCAGGCTGTTGTAAGTATTGGTTGACATTTCGGCCACAATATCCCCCTTTTGTTCATAATGATTGAGTATATTTTCCTGATCAGCCATTTTACTGAAAGATGTTTTGCTGTCAAGCCAGCGGTATTTTTTTATTGTGGTACCTGATAAATTGTTTTTTTGTTTGTTGATGTATATATTGCTGTTGATTATTTCCACTGTATCTCCCGGCAAAGCTGCCAGCCTTTTTACAAAGCGTGGTCGTTCTTTTACATCGAGGGGGACCAGGTTGCCCCATTGCCGGATTTTTCTGAGCCGGTCAAAATTATTGTAATGCCGTTTCAGATAGTAGTAACTTTCATCCGGCCGGTTCTCCAGGATTGTATCCCCTTCGGGAAAATTAAAGAGAATGATGTCCCCCCTTTTCAGAGAGTCAAGCCCTCTCATCCTGAAATACCTGCCGGCATCTTCAGGATGCCGCCGCGGTCCGGGAACAAGTTTGTTTACCACGATATAATCACCGGCATCAATGGCTTTTTCCATGGAAGGGGATGGTACCGAAATGAGTTCAAATATGAACCGGTATAGCAGAATACCTGCCAACAGACCACATCCCATGATGACCGCCGCGGATGTGACTGCGGCTCTTTTTTTGTAACGAGACCGGAAGTTTGCCCACCATTGCCGGAAAAGCTGCCTGTAGTACCATCCCGCCCATACAATAGCGAGAAGCATAGCTGGTATCCATACAATCCGTGCCCACCAACCCAACCAAATGATCAGGATGGTCAAAAGAATGTTTACAATGATGCGTATCAAGAGCTGTGTCTGTTTGAAAAAAACCGGGATAATGTATCTGTCATTACTTTAATTTCCCGCATATTTGAAAAAACGGTTCCATCTAATATTGAAAGGGAAAGACTTGTCTTTGTCAAGCGAAAGCCACACCAATAAGGGTTGCCCCACAATATGATCCTCAGGAACAAACCCCCAGTACCTTGAGTCGGCCGATTTATGACGATTGTCTCCCATCATAAAATAATAATCCATATCAAAAGTGTAACTTTCGGTCTCTTCCCCGTTTATAAATATACGGTTGTTTTTCACTTCAAGGGAATTTCCTTCGTGATTGACAATAATCCTTTCATACAAAAGGATGTTCTCAAGAGATATGTCAACGGTTTTTCCTTTCCTGGGTATGACCAATGGCCCGTAATTGTCACGACTCCACAAAAAATGTTTGCTGTAGGGGAAAACCTGCCTTTTTGAACTGTCGGGTTCCACCTCAACAATGTTCAC
>JAWOCV010000245.1:0-13847 GCA_046483585.1 Marinilabilia sp. | reverse complement strand
AAAAAAAGAATGGGGATGTCCTGCTCCGTAAATCAGGAAAAAACCTTTGCTAAAGCGGATTGCCTATAAAAAAATACATTGCGGGAGTCTTCTTCCACGGATAATGTGATTATACCGGGACAGGGTATCTATTGCCCAAACTTTATATAACTTTACCTGGGAGTCAAAAAAAACTAATTGCTGAATTGCTGATTTTTTACATATAATGTTTGTTGAAAAGATATTTTTCGTATCTTTGTCGTCCCAAAACGCAAGGCACTGCAAAGCCTGTACAAGTTCTTAAAAAAACGGGGAGATACCGAAGCGGTCAAACGGGGCAGACTGTAAATCTGTTGGCTCAGCCTTCGTAGGTTCGAATCCTGCTCTCCCCACAACGTTCTCCAAAGCCTCGGCGGAGGGGGGCAAAAACAAAAAAACATCTTTAGGAGATGTTATGTACACCTTCGCTAAAGCTATGGTGCACAATGCGGGAATAGCTCAGTTGATAGAGCATCAGCCTTCCAAGCTGAGGGTCGCGGGTTTGAGTCCCGTTTCCCGCTCACAGAAACCTGTCTGATCTTCAGATGGGTTTTTTTTTGCCCCCATCTCCGAATCAACGATCAGAAGCATCAGGCCTCCGGGGAAAGGTTTGTCGTTTGTGATTTTAATGATTAAAAATCACGAACGTTTCATATATTTGTTTATGGAAACCAGAAAAAAGAACAGACCATGCTGATAAAAATATATCCTGACAATCCCAATCCCCGCGAAATCGAAAAGGTAGTTGATATTCTGCGCGACGGCGGGATCGTGATCTATCCCACCGATACTGTGTACGGAATGGGTTGTGACATTCAAAACTCCAAAGCGTTGGACCGGGTCGCCCGCGTAAAGGGGATAAACCCCAGAAAAGACCACCTCTCTTTTATTTGCCAGGATCTCAGCCACTTGTCGGATTACACAAAACCATTGGACAGCAGCACTTTTAAGCTTGTTAAGAAAAACCTTCCGGGCCCTTTTACTTTTATTTTGCCTGCCAGCAGCAATGTGCCCAAATACTTCAAAAGTAACAAGAAAACCATCGGACTGCGGATTCCGGACAATCCCATCATCACAGAAATTGTGCGGCAACTCGGAAATCCCATCCTGAGCACATCGATCAAAGATGATGATGAAGTCCTGGAATATACCACCGATCCTGAACTGATCCATGAGAAATACCAGGACCAGGTTGACGCGGTAATAGACGGTGGTTTTGGAGATAATGAGGGCTCAACCATAGTAGACTGTTCCAGCAGCCCTGAGCCAGAAATCATTCGTCAGGGAAAAGGTGAATTGGAGTTTTAGCTTAGTTTCATGCCCTTCCGCCAAATTCATGACAAACCAGTAAGTCTCATTCCCTGTTTCAGTGATCAGGAGAACATTTTTTCAACTTTTTTGAGGCCTGAAGGAAGAGCAAAAACCACCACCTTATCGCCGGGCTGAATCCGGGAATCCCCGTTGGCTATAAACACTTTCTCGCCACGGATAATTCCGCCCACATTCATATCCTTGGGCAGATCGATGTCTTTAAGAGCCCCTTTGGTTATTCTGGCATTGGGTTGGGCAGTCAGCTCCAATACCTCGGCGTCGGTGGCTGTCAGGCATTTAACATGTGAAACGCTGGCCTTCATGGTATACCGGTAAATATAACTGGCGGCGATCAGTTTTTTGTTGATCAGAGTACCAATGCCAATATTTTCGGCCAGATCGATGTAATCCATATTCTCCACTTCGGCCACGGTTTTTCGTACGCCCATCTTTTTGGCCATCTGGCATGCCAGAATATTGACCTCTGAATTGTCGGTGACCGCCACAAAAGCATCGGTTTTTTTGATGCCTTCTTCTTTCAGGAGCTCGAGGCTGCGGCCATCTCCACTTACCACCTGGGTATTCTCGAGAATATCAGCCAGCCTGAGCGTTTTTTCCCGGTTCAGATCGATCAGTTTGATCTTGTAGTGATGTTCCAGTTCTTTGGCCACCTTCTTTCCGATCCGGCTGCCGCCGAGGATCATAACATTGTGTATTTCGAACTGCTGCTTGCCTGCATCCGCTAAAACCTGGGGAATACCGGGACGGGTTGTGATGACATACGCCAGGTCACCATGCCTGAACCGGTTGTCGCCACGGGGAATGATGGTTTTTCCGTCGCGATAGATGGCAACTGTATAATAATCGTTCACTTCATGCAAAGCAGAAGCTTCGGCAAGGGTGAGATTGGCAATGGGAGCATTGTCTCTTATCTTAAGGGCCAGCAACAGCAATCGTCCGTCCGAAAACTCAAACAACTGGCGGGTCCCCACTTGTTTCAGGGATGCAATGATCTCCTGAGAACCGAGATATTCCGGGTAAACCATTTCATCCACGCCCAATTGTTTAAAATACTCCTTATTCTTGGGGAGCAGGTACTCATAGTTGTTGATTCGGGCAATGGTCGTCTTGGCACCAAGTTTTTTGGCCAGCATGGCCGAAAGAATGCTCACCTCTTCATAGGGCGGCACAGCAATAAACAGGTCAGCCGATTTGACCCTGGCTTCCACCAGATCACTTATGGATGTAACAGAGCCTTTCACGGGCATAACATCAAGCAAACGGCTCAGTCGCCTCAGCTTGACCTCGTCCTCATCCAGCAACGTCACATCATGGTCAACATTGGAAAAAAGTCTGGCCAAATGTGTTCCAACTTCTCCGGCTCCGGCTATCAGAATATCCATTTTAAAGTAACTTGTTCGTTTCCATTTTTCCGGGACAAATTAAAATATAAAAATGAACATTGGAAAGACATTTCACGATAAAGATAGAATAATTAGTACCCGTCTATAAATTCAGCAATGTTTGTTTCTGGTCATGTGTCTGATTAGAAAGTGCCAATTGCTAAGCTTGCGAAGCAAGTGGTACTTTATAGACAGACACTAATGATGAGAGGGTCGGTCCCCATTAACCGGCTTCAACGGATTTCCACGTATGCCCCCGATTCCGGAACATTATGCACCCGCACTTCCATTGACATCACATCCTTCAGCCAACTTTGCACCGACCAGGGCGGGCAGCCACCTGTCACAATCAACCGCTTACAGTCAAAACGTTCCAGTAATCCTGCCACGTCACCATCTACGTCATCCATCAATACAATGCCACTGATTTCATGAAAATCTCCGGGGTTCGGGCGAATCTGATCAACATCGCATTGTCCAACGCCGATGTACACACCTTTGGGCCCGCGAAAAGCCTGCACCTCCTTCCCGGATTCATCAGCAACCAAATCCTGGCGCTCCGTTTCCATGGCATGTTTGGCAAAGAAAGCACTGCCGGCAAATGCCAATTCGCGTTCTTCCAAACCAGGAGAAGCATAAACAGCTCCCTTCCCGGAGCGTATCACACCAATGGCTATATCTGTTCCAACATCCAGTACCACAAAGGCATCTTTTTGTCGCTTTTCATGGTACATGATATTGGCAGCAAGAATCACTCCAAATAAGGCAATTAAAGCAATTTTAAGAAACCGGGGATATTTGTGATACCACCACAAGGCAATAGAAGCCATCATTAGGTATAAAATGAGCATAATCCCCGAACCAATCCATAGTCCTTTAATATAAGCAGAAGGCAGGGAATCAAGCCAGACCACCATTTCATTCATAAATCCCAGGAGATCATTGAGAACTCCGGCCAACATGGCCCCCATAAAAGGAAATTCCGAAAACCCGATCAACATTTTAGCCAAAACCAAAACCGGTGCCACCAGGGGCAACAACAAAAAATTGGTGAGAAGAAACCAGGCCGGAAAAGCACGGAACAGGTAAACAGAAAGGGGGAATGTACCGATCTGTGCCGATAAAGAAACTGCAGCCAGGTCTCCGGGACCGCGTGCAAGGACATTGTTGCCCGCATAAACTTTCCGGAGCTGGGGATAAAAGGTCACAATCCCGGCCACCGCTAAATGGCTTAGCCAAAACCCGGCATGAAAAAGAGACATGGGCTCCACCAGAAGAATCACAAATGCAGAGATGCCCAGCAAATTGTAGATGTTTCCCCGGCGGTTAAAAAATTTCCCAACCTGGATCACTGAAAGCATAACAACTGCCCGGAAAACAGAAGGTGTACCGCCGGCAAGAAGAGCAAAAAAGATAAGACCGGTAATAACGATCAACATTTGCGCCAGACTCTGACGAGGTAAGAATATTCCCAAAACAGCATTCAAAAACAAAAAAACGATCCCCACATGCAAACCTGATACAGCCAGAATATGAACAGCTCCTGAGTGCACAAACCGGGTGCGCACCTCATCACTTAGTTCCCGCCGCATGCCAAGAGTCAGAGCCGACAATATCTGGAGCCTCTCCCCTGTTATGCCATAATCTTTGTAAACCTGCCGGGCTTTTTGTCTGATATGTTGCAACCGGTCACCAGCAAAGATCAACTCTTCTTCCTCCAGCACCCCGAGATCATCGGTCTTAACAAACCCACTTCCCGATATTCCATGCTGGTAAAGATATTCCCCGTAATCAAAGGCAGAGGGATTGGTTGGCTCTTCATGCCCCGAAAGCCGGGTACTAAAGCATATCTTGTCACCCGGCCGGGCAGGAAGATCATCTTCGGCCGAATCGCCGGGTTCGACTATGATGTGCCACTTATCATGTTTTTTCAGAGGCAATGGATCATGGCATGTGACATTTAAAGGGGAGACCATAAAGTGAAAATAGCCTGAACCGGAAATTCCGGCTTCTGCCACTTTTGCAGTGGCTTCCACCTTGTATTCTCCATGCAGGGATGAGGGTAAAGATAATCCGGCCAGGAACATTCCCGTTTGAACGAGAAAACAAAAAAACAGAGCCCCAGGCAACCAACGGTTTCGATAATCCTGAAAAACAAAGGGAACATAAACAACAACCAAAAGAAGAACCACCGTCAATCCAATGGCAAAAAGAAGACAAGGAAGCTGAATGCCCTTCAATGAGACGGAGACATAAATCCCTGCTGCCAGTGCGGCGGAGAAACGAACAAACGGAATATTTTTAAGCAGACCGGAAACAGACATAAAAAAAGGGTTCACAATTACAACAACCATCCTGCTCCCCCATTTACGGGAAAACCGGATCCTGTGTAATGTCAAACCCAGCAGCAAAATCCAACAAGAGTGACAACCAAAACCGCTATGTCAAAAGTCATTTATTTCAGCCCACTTCTTGTTGGATTATGCAAGTTATAAACCATTATTCAGAATTTCAATCAGGAACTTTTAATTCTCCCTGAAAGAATATTGTAAACAGCCATAAAAAAGTATTTCACGTCCGTCCAGACGGGAGATTTCATTTTTTCGGCCAGATAAATCCGTTCGGCCTCAATATTCCCTTCAGCATCCGGCATGAGCAATGCTACATAAGGTGGAATACACCCGGGTTTGTAACGCACCCTTAGTTCTCTCAGATCCTGCGGAAGTTCATTGAAACGGGCCCGGCTCAGGGGACGTACCCCGACAATATTGAGCTCGCCCTTCAGAATATTCAGAAGCTGGGGCAACTCATCCAACCAATATTTCCGGTAGATCCTCCCCCAGGTAGCCACCCTGAAATCATTGGCCGGCTTTCCCGTATCGTTGTACCCGTTCAATTTTGTGATGTAATCCTGAAGGAATTCGGCAAAGGGGTGCATAGTCCTCAGTTTGTAGACTTTGATCATTTTACCGTTTCTGCCGATCCGGTTCATGGGAAACAAAGGCCCAAAACTGGGGCGTTGTTGGTAGTCGGGTTCCCGCGTCTTGATCACAGCGTAATAAAGCAACCCATTGATCTCCTTGTATTCAATGATCTCAAAACCACAGCTCACCACACGTCCAAGAGTTTCACCCATGGTCAGAAAACGGTATTTACCTCTGGTCAGAAAGAAATAAAACTTCTGGAGATACCGGATCTTTGGTATAACCCTGTGGAAAAGAAAAACATAAAACCAATAAATGGAGAACACAAAAGGAAACCGGAGTTTTTCCTTTTGTTTGGCTTTGAAACATTTTACCGGCTCTACACAACCAATATACATACCCGCATCGGGCATAGAACGATTGATCTGTATCAGAAACTTATTGATGTACCTGACATCATTCAGTGGTCTGACATTTACAATAGAGCGGGTATTTTCCCTGACTTGTTTCAAAACTTCTTCGGGGGTATTGGTGTTAATGAGGCCCACATTTTGCCGCTCTGGGACAAGATGATGAACCAAAAACTCATAAACATCAATTCCGATGGTCCGCAACATCGCCTCCTTTTTCTTCTCTATGTTCGGCTTGACAAAAGGAGGACTTGTACCAATAGTTTTACCTGGGTAAACCTCAGTGGTTACCTGGTTAAATAATTCCTGTAAATTCATGGCCCTTGATAGTGTTTTATTTTTTATTTCATAAAGTATTCTTTATATCGTTGTCTTTCAACTTACCAGCAATATACAACATCTATAAAAGCAATGTAAAGCGCTATTACACGGACTCAAAGCAAAGGACCTGGCATTTTACGGATAATTTCATCTTTTAATCCCAAATAACCAGACACTGATAAATGTCAGGTACGGGTTGGTCAAAAAGGAAAAAAAACAGCCGGTTTTGAGGAACGGGAAGAAACTGTTGACTTATGAAACGAGCATGGTAAAGTTTGCCACAATAAGGGCAAGTATAAACCCTTGCATGGGGCTCCATTCGACCCTGAAAAATCAGTTTTACACGGATGGAACTCAAAGTGTTCCCTTTACTTTCTTTCCGGTGGCACTCACCTCCATTTTATTCTTAAACACAACTTCGGAGGGAATTTTGAAGGAGGCCAGCTTCCCGGCACAAGCCGCCCTTACATCCTCCTGTGAGATGGTCGTCCCAGGTGCCTTCACAACGATGGCCCTCAATGCTTCCCCCAAAACGGGGTGCTCATACCCCTCAATGGTGCAATCCACCACGCCGGGGATAGCCACGACAACTTCTTCAATCTCTCTCGGACTAACACGCTTCCCGCCAACCTTTATCATCTCTTTTTTCCGGGCACTGAGGTAAATAAATCCATCTTCATCCATGGCCCCCAGGTCTCCGGTATGCAACCACCCATCACGTAAAGCCTGTCGCGAAGCTTCCTCATCACCAAAATACCCTTTCATGATGTTCCGGCCACGAGCAATAATTTCTCCGTTTTGCCCGGCTTCTAACTTTCCTCCGTGCTCATCCACCACTCTGAGCTCAACCCCCGGAATCCCTGTTCCTATGGAACCGAGTTTTCCCGGAAGCCGGTCAGGAGGCAGGTATGATAATCGTGCCGTGGCTTCAGTCTGCCCATACATGACATAAAACCGGACGTCGGGAAACAATTCCATAAATTCAGTAATAAAAGATTTATGAAGCTTCCCGCCTGCCTGTGTCACATAACGAAGATCGGGGAAATGACCGTTCCTGAACGATTCCGATCTTCTCAGCAAAACCTGAAAATGACTGGGAACGCCGGCAAAACCGGTACAATGATATTTCTGAAGATCACGTAAAACCCCGCCCAGGAACATAAAACTGTTATTCAGCACCAGGGTTCCTCCTACCCTCATATGGGTATGTAAGAGCGACAGACCATAACAATAAAAGAAAGGAAGAACGACCAACATGGTCTCGTCCTCCCGGAGATGCAAATAGTCCAGTATGGATTCTGTATTGGCAATCAGATTCTCATGCGTGATCATAACCCCTTTGGGGACAGATGTGGAACCCGAAGTAAAGATAATCTGTGCCAGATCATCGCCTCCGGCCGATTCGTTTTGGGAGGGATGGGAAAAGGCCTTCATGGAGTCTTTTTCCATTAAGGTGTGAAGCCCCCTTTCATCGGTGTAAGACAAAACCGACGGCAACCGGTTGACCACTGAAGAATGCAAAAACACGTGTACAGCCCGGGTAATTCCCCTGACATATTCAAAATTGTCAGGTTCTACTGCGGGATTCAATGGCACACAAACACAACCCGCTTTCATGATGGCCAGGTAAACGGTCACAAAAAAACGGTTATTCGGAGAAACCAGAATGATGCCAGAGCCTTTTTTAAAGTCCTCTCTCAAACGCGCTTCCAGTCGAACCACATCCAGGGCCATAGTCTTATAACCAACCCCCTTTCCAGCCTGAATCAACATATCCTTCTCAAGGCCGGCGGTGTTTTCGAAGAAAAAATCAACTGCATTCATTGCTCATAACTTATGAACCTGAGACAAAAATCAGGGGCGCCAGAAATCGTAATCATGCAAAGGCGCAGTTCTCAAATATTCAGTGGTCTTCAGTTTTCGTTCAAAATTGGAAAAATTGTGACTGACCTCTTTCTCTTCCATGTCCATAACACCGGCAACTTCACCAGGCGAATACCCGTTTTCCCATGCAAACCACAAAAGATCCATCTGGGCGAAGGGCATTTGATAAAAAAATTCTTCCTGGGTTTGTTCCGCAGTATAAGTATCGGTTGTAGGCGTTCTGTCAATGATCCGGCTTGGAATTTCCAAATATTCAGCCAACTGATAAACCTGTGTTTTGTAAAGGCTGCCAATTGGCATCACATCAGCGCCACCATCGCCATATTTCACAAAAAAACCCTGCTTCACTTCATGCTTATTAGGCGTGCCGATCACCGCGTAATAATTGGCTTCAGCGTGATAATAAAGCATCGACATACGGCTTCGTTGCTTGAAGTTCGACGCGGCCACGATCTGCAGGTAAGCATCGGGTGGAAGGCGCCGTGAAACTTCCGTCCCGTCAGAAAAAACCACGATTACATAAAAGACCGGAGGCAAATTCTCTTCCAGAATATGCCTGGGTATAACGATCTTCATCTTATCGGTTTCAGGATTATATTCGGGCACCACACGCTTCACAGCGTCATCACGCCGCTGATAGCAACCAAATCCATCAAGCGCACGACTGATGTTTTCTTCAACAGTTCGCACACCATATTTCCCGGCAAGTTCATCCGCCAGCTCTTTACTGTCAGGGCTTGAATCATGCTCAGGAAGCAAAACCCCAAGAACCTTCTCCGGCCCAAAAGCTCGTGCCGCAATGGCAAGGGTTACCGAAGAATCGATGCCGCCACTGATCCCAACGACACCGCCACGTCGCCTAAAACGGCGAAAAACATCCTCCTTAAGTTTCTCACATATTTTGTCGGCCAGAACAGCCGGATCATCTATCTTTAAAATATCACGTGTAAACTCTTTTTTTTCCATAATCCTTTATCTTAACAGTCCGTTAAACTTTTGCAAGTAACTGAATCTTAATCGCTACCGGAGATGGGGGATATTTGTAAAACGACTTTCGACGAAGTCATTAATCCGGGTAAAATCTTAAGATCCAACGATCCATTGTCATTTTAAGTTGCTTGATTTACAGAACAATTCCTAACATTCGCCTTAATGGTCTCCCCATATACCAAAGGCCGGAAGCCGGAAATAAATTGTTGCCACAACAAATGTGTGGACAAGACAGCCACCAGCCCCATCTGATCGATCTCAGAGAAGGAAGTTCCTTTCTTTAGTCGTGAAAGGAGCAGAGATACGGCGTGGTCATCAAATACGCCGGCCGATCTGCAATACTGCGGTGATAACAACTCTTCGACCCAGGCGGGTGCGCCTTCTCCCATAAACGGAGAAGACAACGGAGCCCGGTAAGCCTGCTTAGAACGTTCGATAACAGAGGCCGGCAACCGATCCCTGAAACGGTGTTTCAGCAATACTTTCTCCCGCAGCCCCCGTATCTTGAAATCATCCGGCAGTTGGTTGCAAAATGCCATGACACGATGGTCCAGAAACGGGTACCGCCCCTCCACACTGTTCCCCATGGCCATTCTGTCGCCCTGGGAGGAGAGCAAGTAGCCCGACATGAAAATACGTGTTTCAAGATACTGGGCTTTTGACAAATGACTCAAACCGTCCACCAAAGGCCCCAATTCGTTTTCCAGTCGGGCGGTAACCGATTGTCCGGTAAAAGAACCGGGACGCATCAGTTTTCGTATTTTGGCTGTGTTGTTCCACCGGAGCAGATGCGAATAAAGAACAGAATCCACATCTTGCAGCCTGTAACCGAAAAACAATTTCAAAGCAGCCGGTGATATGGATTTAAGTCCTGAAAGGTACGGATACAAACGCTGCAGCAAGAGGGGCCGGAGTCGGGACTCAGGTTGCCGGGCCCAAAAACGGCGCACCAGCATCTCCTTGAAAATATTATATCCGCCCAGCATTTCATCAGCCCCCTCCCCGGTCATCACCACCTTGATACCATTTTGATGAACCAAACGGGAAAGCAGAAACATGGGAACCGGAGCTGTCCGTAACAGCGGCATCTCGGCATGCCAGACAGTCCGGCCAAAAAAACCGGCAATGTCTTCATCGCTACAAAATGCCTTATGATGACGGGTTCCCAGCAATTCGGCCATACTGCTCTGATAATCACCTTCATCAAAGGTTTTATCCGAAAAACCAATGGAAAAGGTCTGTAATAATCCATCCGGGCTGTTCTGCCGTATAAGATGAGCAAGAACCGAAGAATCGAGTCCCCCACTCAGATAAGCCCCCACAGGAACATCGGAACGCAAGCGAAGTTTCACCGCATCGCCAAGTAAATACTCCAACTCTTCACCAGCCTCTTCGAGTTTACCCCGAAAAGTTTCACCGGGCGCGGCAAAAGTTTGTTCCCAGTATTTCTTTACCGTTACCTTCCCATGTTGGTGAAAGAGATAGTGACCGGGCGGCAGCTCCCATACATTCTGAAAAGGTGTCAGCGGAGAAAGGGTTGTCCAGAAAGTAAAGACCTGCGACAAGGCTTCATGATCAAACTCACGAGGAATGCCGGGAAATTCGAACAAAGCTTTGATCTCGGATGCAAAAACCAGGCGCCCGTAATGAAATGTATAAAACAGGGGTCTTATCCCAACCCGGTCACGGGCCATGAACAGACTTTTTGTCTGGGTGTCCCAGATGGCAAACGCGAACTGCCCGTTAAGCATCGACAAACATTTAACGCCATATTCCCGGTACGCCAGCAACAAAACCTCGGTATCACTCCGGGTCGAAAAACGACACCCGCGGGTTTCAAGGTCTGCACGAAGTTCGGGATAGTTAAATATCTCCCCGTTAAAGGTGATCCAGTAACGTCCGGTATTGTCGCAAAGGGGTTGCTGACCGGTAGACAAATCAATGATGCTTAAGCGCACACTCCCCAGACAGGCCTCATCGGAAACAAAAATCCCTGCTTCATCAGGCCCCCGGAGACGTATCCGCGTAAGCATGCTGTTGAGCACATGCTCCGACCGTCCTGGCACGTTCATCCCCCCCGAAAATCCAACAATACCACACATGATTCACCCCTTTTTCCGTGTTACAAAATCCTCTATGGCCCTTAAATTCTGAAAATTCTCTTCAACAAGTTCAGTATCGCTGGTCCGTACCCCGTAATTCTCCTCGAGAAACGAGATCAGGTTGAGAAGTCCCATAGAATCGAAGATGCCCTCTTCAAAAAGCATGGTATCTTCTTCAATTTCGCGGGGGTCAGCAAAGGCTGTCTCGGCTATGAATCCTTTTATTTCTTCTTTCATCATAAATTTATTCTAAGTTATTGGTCTGATTGAACCTGTCTGACGTTTTTCTTATTACAATCCTGTTATATGAAACAAACTTTCGGTTTGTTCAACAAGTCTCATTTTCATAAGCCGCCAGGCAGGCTCGCATAATTGGGTTTTATACATGTTCTTTTGTGGCAAACTTTGCCATGCTCGTGTCATCCGCATAAATTATATTTTTAACTGCAGGTTTCTTTCTTTATACAAAGAAATAAAGATCCGTAAATCCTTTTTGTCCGTCAAAAAACGAAGCAGTAAAACCATCATCAGTATTAACTGCAATTTAAGAGAAGAGAAGCACAAAGGCCAGTATTGTTTGTCGGGGAAACCAAAAATTTACATGAACCAATGGCTATTGGTGACCACAGAATCAAAACAACAGATCATTAAGAAAATATTCCAGGCGGGTAAATTTCCCGTTTTCTTCATACGCATGTATGGACTCAGGCAATGTCTTCTGAATCCGGTGTGTTTCAACCGGCAATTCCGGCAATTCTCCCAATTCGTCCTCATGGGCAATAATCTGCCCCGTCCGGTTTTTCAGATGTTTCACAATAAGGCTGTCAACCGCATCTCTTTCGCCCGGACGGGCCCCTGCTTTTTCAGGGAGAACCGTCAACAATTCGGCAGCCGGCAACAGTTCTTCAAGAGACGACTCAAAAGGACGTTCAGCAGCAGGAACGAAACGACCGGAATCATCTAACAATTGATTATCAACAACGTCCAAGACCTGACCTTCGTGAAGAGTAAGATTATCGCTCCATGTCACCTGAAAACTGTCGGGTATTTGCTGATGAACCGAAAGGATATATCGATTCATATTATCAACCCCTGTGATATATAAATTCCCTTCAAACAAAACATGCAAAGGCAAATTACGCGGCCCCCGGCTTCCCAGATAAGCAGCATGAGCACCGGAATCGTAAATCAGATTATTCAGCACCTCTGCTTTTTGGGTATCCCCCCTGAGGTTGGGATTCCGATCATGATTGAAGGCAAAAATGTTTCCGATGAGACTGATCCCCCTGGATTTCAGGGCCACTAAACCGCATGAATGGTCAAGATGTGACAGTCCGTACCCCACTATTGAATGACTGATTGTAATTCCGGGACCGGAATTAAGAATACCGATGTTCTCATCCAGTCCGAAAGCAAACGAACAATGATCAAAAACAACATTGTAAACCACACTATTTCTGCCCCCAAAACTCACACAATCGGATTGACGGGGGTAATCACCGCCCAGCCGGAAACGCATGTCCTGTACCAACATATCATGCGTACGGACAATAAAGGGTGCACCTTCCACGGCAATCCCTTTTGCCGGAGCTGACTGTCCCGCAATGAAAAGATAAGGATGTTGCACAATAAGTGCCCGGGACAAACGAATGGTTCCTGAAACATTAAACAAAACAATACGAGGTCCGCGTTTTGAAACCGCCGCCCGGAATGAACCGGGCCCCGAATCATTCAGGTTATCTACATAAACCACCTCCGGCAATGTATCACCTCCATACGCTCCCCGCGAACAGGTTCCCTGCCCCACAGCTCCCGGAAATATATCCTGAGCCTTCACAGTTATCATCGAAACAAGCAACAACCCCACCACGGCAATATATCGGATATCTTTTTGCATAACTTTTACTTAACAAAAACCCTAAGTCATTTAAAATAGGTTGGTTAACTAATAATGTTGGTTCTTAGGTTATGTCGCAAAAAAAGAGCAACTTTTCCTTCCAGCTTTGAGCTTCGAGCTTTCAGCTACAAAGTACTTTTTGCCTTATACCTCTGCGACGGAAATACGAACTCCCAAAAAACGGAAAGCCTCAATCTCCTCATTCAGACAATTTAAAATGCTTTTGCAACATTTCTTTTTTCTCCATGTAAGACATTCCTTTAGATCTAAAGCGAAACTTGCTCATGGAAATCAATCGTTTTTGCATTTCCAGGGGCATAATCACCTTGGCCGGGTTGCCAAACACCACCGAGTCGGGGGGAATCTTCCCTTTCACCACCGAACCGGCACCAATAATACAATTATCTCCAATCTCGGTATTGGGCAATAAAATGACATTGATACCGATACAAACATTGTTTCCGACTTTGATTTTTCCTATCGGATTTACAAGTTTTTAAATCGCAACTCAGATTATTTTCTTTGTTCAAGATATTTTTCATTTTTATAACTTTATCTAAATTTAAACGCAGAAATTTGGTTGGGAG
>JAWOCV010000198.1:0-29708 GCA_046483585.1 Marinilabilia sp. | reverse complement strand
TCTCCTGTTTTGTGCGGCTTTTTTTAAGAGAAAAACACAATTGTTCTAAAATCAGTTTGTTAAGCTTAAAAACTTGTCGAATTTGGGTGTCCCGCTTAGCTTAACCCCTAAATTGTTCAGGAAAAACACATAAACTGGACGCTTAATAACCAGGTTTTTATAGCAAAGAATACAATAATTCATCAACAAATTTTTGACATAGTAATGTCATCATTAAAATTGGGTGTCTTTCGCACAAAACAGGATAACAATGGTCCGTTAAAAAAAAGCTAAACGCAAAGACGCCATGGCGCAAAGTTTTTATTATGGGAGAGTTATGATTTATCTCTTTATTTCATAAACACTTAATAACGAGATACTTGAAAAAGTTTAACGGACTATTGATATTAAACAACCTTTGGTTTGTACAGCAAGTCTCATTTTTCATAAACCGCCAGGCAGGCATCTTACATCTAAAAATCTAACGATCTATTGTAGATGTTTGATTATCAAAAGGCGGTAAAAGCTCAATATAATATTGACAATCAGCAGTTTGCAAAAACCACAAATGCCTCCTCCCTGTCATTAAAATCAAGGTTATGGTATACTACTAATGACCCATGCAGGATTATCAGGCTTGTCCGGCCGGACCAAAATTGACCGGAGGGAAGCCGCTATGTCCGTTATTGCCGCCGATATTCTTAATGGGGCCGTGCAACTCCTCAAAACGGGCTACATTTTCTTTAAGGGCATTCAATAAACGCTTGGCATGCTCCGGAGTAAGGACAATACGCGATTTGACCGAAGCCTTGGAAACGCCTGGCATAATACGTGCAAAATCAATGACAAATTCGGATGGAGAATGACTGATGATCGCCAGGTTAGAATAGATACCCTGGGCAACATCTCCGTCCAGTTCAATTTTCATTTGTCCTTTTTTGTTGTTCTTTTCTTCCATGATCATCTAAGGTTTTTTGTTCACCCTAAAGATATTGATTTTGCCTGTAATTTTATGCCAAAATAATAGTTTTAATACATCATACAAATTTTTTAGACCAAAAAAAGCGCGATATCCAGGGGACATCGCGCTTCTAATCTTTCGGGGGTGTTACATATATGTAAACCACATCCCGCACCCTAAAAAAGTGTATCTTTCAAATCCCGGTCATGCGGGACTCAACACCAGCCTCAGCTCTTGCCGGAATCATCAGTCACCTGCTCAGTGGCACGCTTATCCACAAGTTTGTCATACTCTTCCTGCGACCCTACAATGATCTTGTCGTATTCGCGAAGACCTGTTCCTGAAGGAATCAGATGACCACAGATCACATTTTCCTTCAAGCCTTCGAGTCTGTCGACTTTGCCATTGATGGCAGCTTCGTTGAGCACTTTTGTTGTTTCCTGGAAAGAAGCGGCCGACATAAAACTCTTGGTCTGCAAAGCAGCACGGGTAATTCCCTGGAGGACCTGACTAGAAGTGGCCGGAATGGCATCCCGTGTCTGAACGGGCTTCAGGTCTTTTCTCTTAAGCTGGGAATTTTCGTCCCTCAGACGACGTGGGTTCACAATCTGTCCCGGACGCAGGGTTGCTGAATCTCCAGCATCCACAACGACTTTTTTGCCCCAAATCTCGTCGTTTTCTTCCATGAAAACAATCTTGTCTGCGATCTGCTTCTCCAGGAATTTTGTATCCCCGGGATCATCGATCTCAACCTTACGCATCATCTGGCGAACAATGATCTCAAAATGCTTATCATTGATTTTCACGCCCTGCAGGCGGTAGACGTCCTGAACTTCGTTCACAATGTATTCCTGAACGGCAGTAGGTCCTTTAATGGCCAGAATGTCCGAAGGTGTTGTGGCACCGTCTGACAATGGTGTTCCGGCCCTTACATAATCGTTCTCCTGAACAAGTATTTGCTTGGAAAGTGGAACGAGGTATTTCTTCACTTCACCGTTCTTGGATGTCACGACAATCTCGCGATTACCCCGTTTGATCTTTCCAAAGGTAACCTCACCGTCAATCTCTGATACAACGGCCGGATTGGATGGATTCCGGGCCTCAAACAGTTCGGTCACACGCGGCAGACCACCGGTGATGTCACCGGAACGGCCCATAGCACGGGGTATCTTGGCCAAAGTCTCACCCTGCTTTATTTCATCTCCCTCTTCCAGGGAAACGTGAGCACCAACCGGCAGGTTGTACATCTTCAGCAAGTCACCGTTGGAATCCAATACATGGATACCGGGGTTCTTGGTCTTATCGCGGGTCTCAATGATGACCTTCTCACGGTAACCCGTTTGTTCGTCCGATTCCTCTTTGTAAGTAACACCATCGATCATGTTCTCGAAGGAGATGGTACCCGATTTTTCACTTATGATCAAAGCATTGAACGGATCCCACTCACAGATCAGATCACCCTTCTTCAGTTCTGCCCCGTTTTTGATGTAAAGTTTGGCACCATAGGGAATGGGCTGAGTGGTCAGTGAGATATTGGTGTTCTTATCAACAATACGCAATTCAGCCAGACGACCGATCACAACGTCAACTTCAAGTCCTTCCTCAGTGGTGTACGGAACAGTTCTCAACTCGTCAATCTCAGCAACGCCCTCATAACGGGCAAGCATACTGTTTTCCGATGTCACATTGGAAGCGGTACCACCTACGTGGAAAGTACGCAATGTCAGCTGTGTCCCGGGCTCGCCGATGGACTGGGCAGCAATCACTCCAACGGACTCACCCCTGTGCACCAGTTTACCGGTTGCCAGGTTTCGTCCGTAGCATTTGGTACAAACCCCCTTCTTGGATTCACAAGTCAGCACTGACCGGATCTCAACCCGTTCAATGGGGGACTCCTCTATAACCGCAGCACTTTCTTCCTTTATCTCATCTCCACTTTTCACAATGATGTCACCGGTATTGGGGTGATAGACATCATGAACGGAAACACGCCCCAAAATTCGTTCATAAAGGGATGCAACCGTCTCCTCGTTACTCTTAATAGCCATGGTGGTGAGCCCCCGCAGTGTACCACAATCTTCTTCATTGATGATCACGTCCTGGGACACATCTACCAGACGACGGGTCAAATAACCCGCATCGGCCGTCTTAAGAGCCGTATCGGCAAGCCCCTTACGGGCCCCGTGGGTAGAAATAAAGTACTCAAGAACCGATAGCCCTTCCTTGAAATTGGAAAGAATCGGGTTCTCAATGATCTGCCCGCCTTCAGTTCCGGATTTTTGCGGTTTGGCCATCAAACCACGCATCCCTGAAAGCTGACGGATTTGCTCTTTAGACCCCCGGGCACCGGAGTCGAGCATCATATAGACCGAGTTGAAACCATCCTTATCGGCGATCAACTGGTTCATAAGCGTTTGCGTCAACTTGGCATTCACATGCGTCCAGATATCGATGATCTGGTTATAACGTTCATTGTTGGTAATGAATCCCATATTGTAGTTGTTCATTACCTCTTCAACCTCCTGGTAACCACCGTCGACCAGTGACACTTTCTCTTCCGGGATGATCACATCCTGAAGATTAAAGGAGAGACCGCCTTCAAAGGAAAGACGATATCCAAGGTCTTTGATGTCATCAAGGAATGCCGCCGTTTTAGGTGTTCCACACAATTTGTGCACCTTCCCGATAATATCACGCAGGGCCTTCTTGGTCAGGAGTGAATTGATAAATCCTGCCTCTACCGGAACATGCTCATTGAACAATATCCGCCCGACGGTTGTATCGAGCACCATCTCTTCAAGCTCGCCCTCGTCGTTAAGATCACGGGTTTTTACCTTTACCTTGGTGTGAAGCTCAACTTTACCCTCGTTAAATGCGATTTTAGCCTCTTCGGGAGAATAGAAGAAAAGTCCTTCATTTCTTGATCCGGGACGGGCTTTGGTCATATAATACAATCCAAGCACCATATCCTGTGAAGGAACGGTAATGGGGGCACCATTGGCGGGATTCAGAATATTCTGACTGGCCAGCATTAACATCTGGGCCTCGAGAATGGCTGCATTACCCAAAGGCAGGTGCACGGCCATCTGGTCACCGTCAAAGTCCGCATTAAATGCCGAACAGGCAAGGGGATGCAACTGAATGGCTTTCCCCTCGATAAGCTTGGGCTGGAAAGCCTGGATACCCAATCTGTGCAGTGTTGGCGCACGATTGAGAAGAACCGGGTGACCTTTCAGAACATTTTCAAGAATGTCCCAAACCACCGGATCCTTTCGATCCACGATCTTCTTGGCCGACTTAACAGTCTTGACAATTCCCCTTTCGATCAATTTACGGATTACGAAAGGCTTATATAGTTCGGCTGCCATTTCTTTCGGCAGACCACATTCATGCATTTTAAGCTCCGGTCCCACAACAATAACGGAACGGGCCGAATAGTCGACACGTTTACCCAAGAGGTTTTGACGAAAACGTCCCTGCTTCCCTTTCAAACTGTCGCTAAGTGACTTGAGGGGACGATTGGCATCGGTTTTAACTGCATTTGATTTTCTTGAATTATCAAACAACGAATCTACCGATTCCTGAAGCATCCGTTTCTCATTCCTCAGAATCACCTCAGGGGCCTTGATCTCGATCAACCGCTTGAGGCGGTTATTTCGTATGATCACACGCCGGTACAGGTCGTTTAGATCGGAAGTGGCAAAACGGCCGCCGTCAAGAGGCACAAGAGGCCGCAATTCGGGAGGGATAACCGGGACAACCTTAACGACCATCCATTCGGGCCGGTTGACACCTTTGGATTCACGGAAAGATTCCACAACCTGGAGGCGTTTCAATGCTTCGTTTTTCCGTTGCTGAGAAGTTTCCGTATTGGCTTTGTGCCGCAACTGATACGATAACTCGTCAAGATCGAGTCTTGACAAGATCATATGCAGAGCCTCAGCCCCCATTTTTGCAATAAACTTATTGGGATCCTCATCATCGAGGTGTTGATTGTCCTTGGGAAGTCCGTCCAGGATATCCAGATACTCCTCTTCGGTGAGAAAATCCATGTATTTCACACCATCTGCTGCCGTAACTCCGGGCTGAACAACAACATACCTTTCATAATAAATGATCGAGTCCAGCTTTTTGGTGGGCAGACCAAGTAAATAACCTATCTTGTTGGGTAAGGATCTGAAATACCAGATATGCGCAACGGGGACAACAAGAGAAATATGTCCCATACGCTCGCGGCGCACTTTCTTTTCAGTTACTTCAACACCGCACCGGTCGCAAACAATGCCCCGGTAACGGATGCGTTTGTATTTCCCGCAATGACATTCATAGTCCTTTACAGGGCCGAAAATGCGCTCGCAAAACAATCCATCTCTTTCAGGCTTGTAGGTGCGATAGTTGATGGTTTCCGGTTTCAAAACCTCCCCACTTGAACGTTCAAGGACCTCTTCGGGAGAAGACAAACCTATTGTGATTCGGGAAAAATTACTCTTGACTTTCTGATCTTTTCTGAATGCCATATATAGCCGAGTATTAGAAATTTTAAACTAAAAGAGGCATTGTGCGCCACCCGTGGGGCAGCACACAGCCAGAGTACTATTCAAGGTTCACACTCAATCCAAGTCCGCGCATCTCATGCAGCAATACATTGAGGGACTCGGGGATACCCGGCATTGGGAGCGGGTCACCTTTCACGATTGTCTCATAAGCTTTGGCACGACCAATCACATCATCCGATTTCACGGTCAGGATCTCCTGAAGGATATGCGAGGCACCGAAAGCTTCGAGAGCCCAAACCTCCATCTCTCCAAAACGCTGACCACCGAACTGGGCTTTACCCCCAAGCGGTTGCTGCGTAATCAGTGAGTATGGTCCTATGGAACGGGCATGCATCTTATCTTCGACCATGTGTCCCAGTTTCAGCATATAAATCACCCCTACTGTGGCTGGCTGGTGGAATCGATCCCCTGTGCCACCGTCGTAAAGATAACTTTTACCAAAATCGGGCACTTTGGCCTTTCTGGTCCATTCAGACAGGTCTTCATTGGAAGCACCATCAAAAATAGGTGTTGCAAATTTCACACCAAGTTCTTCTCCTGCCCATCCCAAAACAGTTTCATATATCTGTCCGAGATTCATCCGGGAAGGAACCCCCAGCGGATTCAAGACAATGTCCACCGGTGTTCCGTCTTCAAGGAATGGCATATCTTCCTGACGAACGATCTTGGAGATAATACCTTTATTACCGTGACGGCCGGCCATCTTGTCGCCAACCGTAAGTTTGCGCTTTTTGGCAATATAGACTTTCGCCAATTGAACAATTCCAGCCGGCAACTCATCCCCGATGGTGAGATTGTATTTCTGCCGTTTTTCTTTGGCTTCAATCTCTTTATACTTCATCCGGTAATTATGGATCACCTTCTGAATGAGTTCATTCTTTTCCTTATCAGTGGTCCATTTGTTGGGATTGACCGTCAGATAATCCAGGTCCTGAAGAAGCTTCTGGGTAAACTTGGTCCCTTTGGGGATCAGATCTGCACCCAGGTAATCTTTAACTCCCTGACTGGCCTTACCGTTGATCAAAGAGAACAATTTATCTACCAGTCGTCCTTTCAGGTCTTCCACGGCCTGATTGAATTCCTGATCGATCTTGGCAAGAGCAGGCTTATCGCTTGTCCGGTTTTTACGATCCTTCATCACCCGTGAAAACAACTTCTTATCGATCACCACGCCCGATAATGAAGGGGATGCTTTTAGAGAAGCATCTTTAACGTCGCCGGCCTTTTCTCCAAAAATGGCACGCAACAGTTTTTCCTCCGGTGTGGGATCACTTTCACCTTTGGGTGTGATCTTTCCGATCAGAATATCCCCCGGTTTAACATGAGCTCCGATTCTTATGAGGCCATTCTCATCAAGGTCTTTGGTCGCATCCTCACTTACATTGGGTATATCAGAGGTCAATTCCTCCAGGCCGCGCTTTGTATCACGCACTTCAAGGGAATACTCATCAATATGAACCGAAGTGAAGGTATCTTCACGAACAAGGCGTTCCGAAACCACAATGGCATCCTCAAAATTATAACCTTTCCAGGGCATAAAAGCCACCCTGAGGTTCCGCCCCAGGGCAAGCTCTCCACCATCCGTAGCATAACCTTCAGTCAATATCTGGCCGGGTTCAATCCGGTCTCCCTTTTTGACCAAAGGCTTCATATCCACACTGGTGCTCTGGTTGGTTTTCTGATATTTTAATAATTTATATCTCCTGGTCTCGGGTTCAAAACTGGCAAAGCGCTCATCTTCATTAAGATCATAACGGACAATGATTTCCTGAGCATCCACATACTCTACGACACCATGCCCTTCGGCCACGATTTGCGTTCTTGAATCACGGATCAATTTACCTTCAAGTCCGGTTCCGACAACAGGGGAATCAGGGCGAAGCAATGGTACGGCCTGACGCATCATGTTTGATCCCATGAGGGCTCTGTTGGCATCGTCATGCTCAAGGAAAGGGATGAGAGAAGCAGCCACCGAAGCGATCTGGTTGGGTGCCACGTCCATTAAATCGACCTCTTCCCGTTCAATGAGTGGAAAATCGCCATCATAACGCGCTTTTACCCTGTTGTTCGCAAAGATCCCTTCCTCATCAAGAGGGGCATTGGCCTGGGCAATGATCTTAGACTCTTCCTCCTCTGCTGTAAGATAGTAAACACCTTCATTGGTGAGATCCACCTTACTGGTTTCCACCTTCCGATAAGGTGTTTCGATGAAACCAAGATTATTGATCTTGGCAAACACACAAAGCGAGGATATCAGACCGATGTTCGGACCTTCCGGCGTTTCAATCGGACAAAGCCGTCCATAGTGGGTATAATGAACGTCACGCACTTCAAAGCCTGCTCTTTCGCGGGAGAGTCCTCCCGGACCGAGTGCCGACATTCGCCGTTTGTGAGTGATCTCGGCCAACGGGTTGGTCTGGTCCATAAACTGGGACAAAGCGTTGGTTCCGAAAAAACTGTTGATAACGGAAGAAAGCGTCTTGCTGTTGATCAGGTCAATGGGTGTAAACACTTCATTGTCCCTGACATTCATCCTTTCGCGAATGGTTCGCGCCATCCGTGCGAGCCCCACTCCGAACTGATTGGCCATCTGTTCACCCACGGTTCTAACGCGGCGGTTACTCAAATGGTCAATGTCATCAACTTCTGTTTTGGAATTGATCAATTCAATGAGGTACTTAATGATCGCGATCATATCATCGCGGGTAAGCACCTTTATGTCGAGATCTATTTCAAGATTCAGTTTTTTATTCAGACGGTAACGTCCTACATCTCCGAGGTCATAACGTTTATCAGAGAAGAACAATTTGTCAATCACATCACGGGCAGTTGCTTCGTCAGGTGGTTCAGCATTACGTAACTGACGATAGATGTGAACGACAGCCTCTTTTTCTGAATTACAGGGGTCCTTCTGGAGGGTATTGTAGATGATGGCATAGTCCGAAAGGTTTTGATCTTCCTTATGAAGAAGAATGGTCTTGGCCCCGGCATCAATGATCTCATCGATATGTTCCTCTTCAAGAATGGTTTCCCGGTCAATAATGACCTCATTTCTTTCGATGGATACAACTTCCCCGGTATCCTCATCCACAAAGTCCTCGATCCAGGTTTTGAGAACCCTGGCCGCCAATTTACGGCCCAATACTTTTTTGAGAGCGGTCTTGGAGACCTTTATTTCGTCCGCGAGATTAAAAATCTCGAGTACATCCTTATCACTTTCATAACCGATGGCACGCAACAATGTGGTGACCGGAAGTTTTTTCTTTCGGTCGATATACGCATACATGACATTGTTGATGTCGGTGGCAAATTCAATCCATGAACCTTTGAAAGGTATGATCCGTGCAGAATAGAGTTTTGTCCCGTTGGCATGGACACTCTGTCCGAAGAATACACCGGGCGAACGGTGCAACTGTGAAACGATGACCCTTTCTGCACCATTAATAATAAAACTACCCTTGTCGGTCATGTACGGGACAGTCCCCAGATACACGTCCTGGACGACGGTGTCAAAATCCTCGTGTTCGGGGTCAGTACAATAAAGTTTCAATTTGGCTTTCAGCGGGACACAATAGGTCAGTCCCCTTTCAATGCATTCTGAGATGGTGTAACGGGCAGGGTCGATCCCGAAATCCAGAAACTCGAGCACAAAATTGTTTCTTGTGTCGGTAATCGGGAAATTCTCCATAAAGACCTGCCACAGCCCCTCTTTCTTTCTTTCCTCAGGGGTGGTCCCCATCTGAAAAAATTCGCGGAAAGATTTCAACTGGACTTCAAGAAAATCAGGATAATCCAATTGGTTTTTGATGGTAGCAAAGCTAACCCTTTCGGTAGTAATTGGAGTCATCTATCAAAAAATTATTTGAACTTAAACATATAAGCATAAAAAGGTTTAGGATCCCATAAAGATGGGTTCCTAAACCGTCACCATATTTCAGGTATATCTCCTGTTTACTTAAGTTCAACTTCTGCTCCAGCTTCTTCTAATTGAGATTTAAGGCTTTCAGCTTCTTCTTTAGAGACTTTTTCTTTGATGGGTGCGGGTGCTTTGTCAACAAGCTCTTTAGCTTCTTTCAGTCCAACACCTGTCATTTCCTTAACCAACTTCACGATAGCCAGTTTAGAGCCACCTGGTGAGTTAAGCATGACATCAAATTCAGTTTGCTCAGCGGCGCCACCTTCTTCTTCAGCAGCAGGGCCACCGGCAACGGCTACAGCTGCAGCAGCGGGCTCAATGCCATATTCCTCTTTCAACGTATCAGCAAGTTCGTTAACTTCCTTTACAGTCAAATTAACCAATTCCTCTGCAAGTTTTTTAATATCTGCCATTGTCTTAGGTATTAAATAATTTCTGTTTCAGTTTTGTAATAATCTATTTCTTTTCACTAAGCGTTTGAAGAATTCCGTGGATTGTAGAACCTCCGGATTGCAAGGCGGAAATAACGTTCTTAGCAGGTGACTGCAACAGACCGATCACTTCGCCCAGTAATTCTTCTTTAGACTTAATATTGGTAAGCACTTCCAGCTGGTCCCCGCCAAGATAAACGGATTCTTCTACATAGGCCCCCTTCAAAACGGGTAGTCCTTGCTTTTTCTGAAAATCCCTGATCAATTTGGCGGGTACATTCCCTGTATCACAGAAAAGAACAGCAGAAGTTCCTCTTAAAGCTTCTTCAATGCCATCAACCTCTTTGTCGCTTTGCTCAAGGGCCTGCTTAAAAAGGGTGTTTTTCACCATCACCATTTTTACGTCCTTTTCAAAGCAAGTACGACGCAAATTACTGGTTGCACCGGCATTCAGACCAAGTGTATCGGTCACATAAAAGTGATTATACGTATTGATCTTTTCCGATAGCTCTTTAACAAGTGCGCTTTTATCTGTCTTTTTCATGGTTCCTAATACTCTTCAGTTAACATTAAATTAAACCCCAACGGATTTGGGTTCAAGACGAATACCGGGACTCATGGTACTTGAGAGAGCGATGCTTTTAATGTAAGTTCCTTTGGCAGCTGAAGGTTTCAGCTTTTGAATGGTACCTACAAATTCACGCACATTCTCAACGAGCTTATCAGGAGAAAAAGAGACTTTTCCGACGGTGGTATGAACGATACCATACCGGTCTACTTTAAAGTCAATTTTACCGGCCTTAACTTCACTTACCGCTTTGGCAATATCCATGGTAACAGTACCACTCTTAGGGTTCGGCATCAGTCCGCGGGGACCGAGTATCCGGCCAAGGGCACCAACTTTAGCCATTACACTGGGCATTGTGATGATAACGTCTACGTCGGTCCAACCACCTTTGATCTTTTCGATATAGTCATCAAGTCCCACGTAATCGGCTCCTGCAGCTTTGGCTTCTTCTTCCTTATCGGGGGTACAGAGCACCAGAACTCTGGTTACCTTACCGGTCCCGTGCGGAAGTGTTACAACCCCACGAACCATTTGATTGGCTTTCCGGGGGTCTACCCCAAGGCGCACATCAATATCTACAGATGCATCAAATTTGGTGTTGGTAATTTCCTTCACCAACTCAGCTGCTTCTTCAATGGGATATTGCTTTCCGGTTTCGATCTTTTCTAACGCTAACTTTCTATTTTTTGTTAGTTTTGTCATTTTTGCAAACGGGTTTTAATTGTTAACCGGAAAATCACCTTCAACAGTGATCCCCATACTTCTGGCGGTACCAGCAATCATCCTCATTGCAGAATCAACAGTAAAACAATTCAAATCGCTCATCTTATCTTCAGCTATGGTTCTGACCTGATCCCAGTCTACGGAACCTACCTTATTACGGTTGGGTTCAGAAGATCCGGACTTTAGCTTGGCCATTTCCAGCAACTGGATAGGAGCAGGCGGTGTTTTGACAACAAAATCAAATGATTTGTCTTTATAAACACTGATTACAACGGGAAGTACTTTCCCGCCTTTTTCCTGCGTACGAGCGTTGAATTGCTTACAGAATTCCATAATGTTCACCCCTTTGGCACCCAATGCGGGACCTACCGGTGGTGATGGATTTGCTGCGCCACCTTTGATCTGAAGTTTAATTAAAGTTTCTACTTCTTTAGCCATCGTAGCAATTCATCTTGGTTATTAATAATCAGGTTTTCTTAAGAACAAGAAACTCTTTTCACCTGCAGAGGCGGTGTCATCACAACGCCCTGGAAGCTCCGCTGCTCGATGAGGCGGTTCTTATTCTTTCTCTACCTGTAAAAAGCTTAGTTCAAGGGGAGTTTTCCTTCCAAAAATCTTGACCATAACCTTCAGTTTCCGCTTCTCTTCATTCACTTCTTCAATAACTCCGTTAAAGCCATTGAACGGTCCGTCGATAACTTTGACAGTCTCTCCCACATAAAACGGAACTGTAATTTCTTCTTCGTTTTCGGTCAGTTCGTCAACTTTTCCTAACATTCGGTTCACCTCGGATTCCCGCATGGGAACCGGATGGTCATCACCCAAAAAGCCTATAACATGGGTAATGTTTTTCAGGATATGAGGAATTTCACCAACCAAAGCGGCTTCCACAAATACATAACCAGGGTAGAAAGTTCTCTCCTTATTGATCTTTTTCCCGTTACGTATTTGATAAACTTTTTCGGTGGGGATCAAAACCTGGCTGACATAGTCCTGAAGATCCCGGCTGGCAATTTCATGTTCAATAAATTCCTTGGCTTTCTTCTCCTTACCAGTTACCGCCCGGACTACGTACCATTTCTTCTGAATTTCACTCATCGGAACAATTCCTTCTTCCTGTTTCTTAATACAATTGCTGATAAACCCACTGCAAAATGTGGTCAAAAGAGAAATCCATCACATAGACCATTCCGGCAATGATCAGGGAAGCCACCATGACCACAATCGCACTGTTTTGCAGGTCGGGCCAGCTTGGCCATGAAGTTTTGTTTATCAGTTCGTGATGAACCTCTTTAAAATAGGCTTTTATCTTTTCCATATATCTGCTAATGCTTTATTATCACCCTCTTAGCTGAAACCTTCCGATCCGGACTCTTGCAAGCAAACGGAAAACCCGCGCGAGGCAATGCCGGTTCAACTCAGGTCGAAAAATGAAGCACGGGAGGAGAGGCTCGAACTCCCGACACCTGGTTTTGGAGACCAGTGCTCTACCAACTGAGCTACACCCGTATATAAGAGATGGAGAAGGCTATGCATCTCCACCCCGTAATATGGTTGAAGTATTAAAATACTACTCCAGAATTTCAGTTACCTGACCGGCACCCACTGTACGTCCGCCTTCCCTGATAGCAAAACGCAGACCAACATTCAAGGCAACAGGATAGATCAGATCAACGGTAATGGTGACGTTGTCACCTGGCATTACCATTTCAGTTCCTTCAGGCAATGAGATCTCACCAGTTACGTCAAGCGTACGCAGGTAAAACTGAGGACGGTATTTGTTGTGGAAAGGAGTATGACGTCCACCTTCTTCCTTCTTGAGTACATAAACCTCAGCTTTGAACTTGGTATGAGGTGTAATTGATCCGGGCTTAGCCAGCACCATTCCGCGCTTGATCTGATTCTTATCAACGCCACGAAGCAGAAGACCTACGTTATCACCGGCCTGACCGTCATCCAAAATCTTACGGAACATCTCTACACCGGTACATACAGTCTTTCTGCCTTCAGCACCAAGACCGATCATTTCCATTTCATCACCTGTGTGAATAACACCGGTTTCGATACGACCCGTCGCAACGGTTCCTCGACCGGTAATTGAGAAAATGTCCTCAACAGGCATAAGGAATGGCTTTTCGTTGTCGCGAACCGGAGTTGGGATCCAGTCGTCAACGGCATCCATCAATTCCATGACTTTCTCTTCCCACTTTTCATCACCTTCAAGGGCGCCAAGAGCAGATCCTTTGACGATAGGGGCTTGATCACCGTCAAAGTCGTAGAAACTCAACAGGTCACGAACTTCCATTTCAACAAGCTCCAGCAGTTCCTCATCGTCAACCATGTCAACCTTATTGAGGAAAACCACAATACTGGGCACATTTACCTGACGTGCAAGCAGAATATGCTCCCGTGTCTGGGGCATTGGGCCATCGGTTCCGGCAACCACAAGAATGGCACCGTCCATCTGGGCAGCCCCCGTAACCATGTTCTTCACATAGTCGGCGTGACCGGGACAGTCAACGTGAGCATAGTGACGCTTTTCCGTCTGATATTCCACGTGAGCTGTGTTAATTGTAATACCCCGCTCTTTTTCCTCCGGAGCATTGTCAATTGAATCAAATTCCTTGATTACGGACCAACCTTTCTTTGCCAGCACTTTGGTGATAGCAGCAGTCAGAGTAGTCTTTCCATGGTCAACGTGACCAATGGTACCAATATTAACGTGAGGCTTCGTCCTTTGAAATGTTTCTTTAGCCATAACTCGAAATTATTAGACAATTAGATATAAATTGAAACCGTTTATTTGTTTTATTCCACTTATGAAATTGATTTCAAAAAAATTGTTGACGAACTTGCATGAAAAATAAATCACATCACATTTGCGCATTTGAAACCATGCCAATTCGCCCTTATTTTTAAACATCTTTGTTCCATCGTACAAAGCTGTTTTCTTCGTGTTTATTCGTGATTTTCAATTAAAAACCAAGATAATACTGATCTGAAAAAACCAATTTCGGGGGCATAAAGATAAACATTTTCAGAGCAAAACACCACAAAAACATTTTCTTTTTCCAAAACCTTACCCCATAACAACCAGATGGTTGCCCACCATTATTTTTCGGGTAATCCCCCGTTCAGCGATGCCGTCCTTTCATTTTAATAGGCTGATTATCAAAAATAACCAGCCTATTAAAATCAGTTTTCGCCGCCTTTACAGCTACCGAAAACGGTGTGCAAATGTATAATATTTTTCAAATAGCGCCAAATATAAGACACTCTTTTTTGATTATTTGGCTTTTAACTTCTCCTTCCGTTTCATCAATTGTTTTCGCAATGCCTCGCAAGCAAGATCCACTGATTCCTCAAAAGCTTTGCTCTGCTTTTTGGCAAAAAGATTATCGCCGGGCAGATTCAGCTCTATCTCAGCCTTTTTATTTTCTGCTGTTTCGGCTTTATCGAGTCGAAGGATCACTTCTGCATTGATGATATCATCCGAGAACTGATCAAGCTTTCCGACCTTTTGCTGTATAAACTCTTCAAGCCTTTCAGAGGCATCGAAATGCACCGATTGAATCGTAATATTCATAGACACTCCTCCATTGATTTAAGCCCTTGGATGGGCCTGATTGTAAATAGATGATAATTTCTCAAAGGTATTATGTGTATAGATCTGGGTTGCATTGAGATTAGCATGCCCCAGAAGTTCTTTTATGGCATTGATGTCAGCTCCCCGGTTGAGCAATATTGTGGCATAAGTATGCCGCAAAATATGGGGGCTTTTTTTGGCCAGCGTCGTGACCACTTTCAGATGTTTATTGACGATTCGGTAAACCAGCTTGTGGTATATGGCCTCTCCGCCATCGGTCAGAAAGAAAAACGGCGCTTTCGCCGAACCAAATGTTTGGTTACGAACTTCCATATACTTTGAAACATTGCCAACCGTATTTTGGTTCATGGGAACAAGGCGTTCTTTATTACGTTTCCCCAAAACCCGTACCAAACCGCGGGATAAATCAAAATCATGGTCTTTCAGGGCTACAAGTTCAGATAGCCGTATTCCTGTACCGTAAAACAGATCTATGATGGTTTTATCCCTGACCCCCGGATAATCATCGCCAAAGGAAACATGATCGAGAAGAAAGTCCATCTCTTTCTCCTTAACAAAATCGGGTAAATTTTTGGGAAGTTTGGGAAGAACAACACCTTCTACCGGAGAGGTCTCTATGATCTGCTCCCGCAGGAGAAACCTGAAATAAGCCTTTAAGGAAGCTATCTTTCTATGAATGGACCGGGGCTTTAGATTGTTGTAATGCATGGCAACCACCCAGTTTCTTACAAACCGGGATTTTATCTGAATTTCATCCATGCCAGTCTCCTTCATGTATGCATCAAACTGTCTGAGATCACTCTCATATGCTACCAGTGTGTGTTCAGAGCTGCGTTTTTCGTATTTCAGATAATTCAAAAAAGCCTCGGTATATAACATAAAAGCGCCTGACTATTCATCCAATGTATATAAACGAATATACTAAAAATTCGATAAAAAGTCAGGCGTTTTGGGGAAGAAATGCATGTCTTCACGAATGATTTCGTAAAATCACATTCACTGACAGGTTTTTAAACAATATTTGATAATAAGAATACCAAACCTGCACGTCCATTTCCTATTCGTTGTCTTCCTGAAGCTTCTGAATATAAGCGGCTTTCTTAATCTGCTCCCGGCGTTTTTCAGACGGCTTTATGAAAGCCTGACGATTACGGACCTCACGCATTGTACCGGTTTTTTCAAACTTCCGCTTAAACTTTTTCAGTGCTCTCTCGATATTTTCTCCTTCTTTGATAGGAACTACGATCATAATTGAAGATTTAAAAATATTCTAAATTTTTTTTATTTACTCACTGTTAAAACACGAATGCCCATTATACAACGGCCAAACGCAATAAATACATTGTTCAACTTTTCAAAAAAGCTAACAACCTCCAATCTTTTAGAAAGTTATACACAAACACCTCTAAGCCGGATTATTCATAAGTGAAATAATTTATGAATAGTTCAGGTTAAAAGGCGCAAAAGCAGATGCAAAGAAAATGAAGATTCTTGATTGAAACAAGTTAATTGTCAATTTTTTGTCAATTTTCTTCTTTGGGAGAACCAAAAGAGAGATATGGCAAAATCGATTCCAGGTTGTCATCATCAAAAGATGAAAAAGATTCAAGTATGGTTTTGTCTTTTATACTTCCATGCTTATTCCGGTGTTCCACAATTTCCCGGGCCTGGTAAAAATCAAGATAGGGATGGGCTCGTAGCCTCCTGACAGAAGCCCGGTTAACATTGATCTTCTCCTCAGGTCCACCAGTTATGACCAGATGAGGACGAATGCTGTCAAACAATTCTTCGCTGATGCCATAAACCTCCGAGATCTGTTCAATTTCAAAAAAACCGCCCAAAGATTTCCGAAATTTCACAATCCTCTCAGAAAACACTTCGCCAATTCCGTGCAACTCCTGAAAATCAATTGCAGACGCTTCGTTGATATTGAGTTTGAAAAGAGCTGTATCCTGTTGAACGGCATGCGGGGCATCCGGAGCCTCTTCAAAAGTCGTTCCTGAGTCGGAAACGGTCTTCCCTGTACCATCTGAAGAGGTGATCCGTGATCCATCATAGCGCACGGCGGTTGTGTCAAATCTGCTTTCCGATGTTTGAATTTCGGCAAACCGTTTCAGCCGGTTCTCCATGTCCGGATCCAATCCGTAGATTTTTCCGATATCTTCAGCAGAGTCAAAGCGTCCGCCAGCTTCAAGATATTTCATCCAGTTGACAATGACGTGAGAAGGGACCCCCATTTCATCAAGCCCGGTTACACTCACACGATTTGGATCAAAAGGGGCAAGCTGAGTACCGTGAGAAGACTCTTCCCCCCTATTTTCATCCTTTTCTGCCTGGTGGTCCGGTGGTTCCTTCTCCTCCACCACTACCGGGTCCACGACCTCCATTTCAGGATCTACCTGTGGAAACATCAAAGGCCGGAGCAGGCGAAAAGCCAAAAGCAAAATGATCAACACAGAAAGGGAAATGATTCCCAACTGCTCTCTACGTGAAAAGGAAAGCCAGTCTTTCCACATAATTATCAGGTTCTATGGGTTTTTTATGGGTAAGCAGAGCAAATTCTTCATATGCTTACGGTTAGGGGGTAAGAAGCGTATCTACAACCATCCCAGTCCGTTGAGAAACACAAGTGCAATCGCTATCGGGGCTACAAATTTTATTATAAACACAAACCATGCATAGTACCGGGCTTTTTTCCCGTCGGCTTCAATCTCTTCCCGGGGTAGACTTACCCCCATTATCCACCCCACAAAGATCACCACAAACAATCCGCCCAGGGGTAAAAGGATATTGGATGACACATAATCGAAACCGCCGAAAACCGAACTACTGAGGGCACAAGCCACAGCCAGGACAGCAATAATCCCTGCCGCGATCCAGGTTGCCTGCTTTCTGCGGAGCTTCAACTCTTCGGTAAAATACGCCACCACCACTTCGAGCAGAGAAATGGAGGAAGTAAATGCCGCAATGGCAAGCAATATGAAGAACAGGAGTCCAAAGAAATATCCACCGGCCATTTGATTAAAGATATTGGGAAGGGTTACGAAAACCAGTCCCGGCCCCTGATTGGGCTCCATCCCGAAAGCAAACGCGGCAGGAAAGATTGCTACCCCCGCCAGCAAAGCAATAATGGTATCGGCAAAAGAGACCGATAGGGCTGTTCCGCCTAAACTCTCAGATTTTTTAATATAAGATCCATAAGTCACGATCACTCCCATACCTATACTGAGAGAGAAAAAAGCTTGTCCAAGCGCTTCAAGCACCACATCCGAATTAAGCTTTGAGAAATCGGGATTGAACAGAAATGCCAGTCCTTCAGAAGCACCTTCAAGCGTAACCGCACGAATATTGAGAGCAATGATAATAACCAGAAGTACAGGCATCAGGATTTTGGTGTATTTTTCAATCCCTTTCTCAATTCCCGATCTTACAATATAGGCTGTTCCGCCCATAAAGAGTAAAGTCCAGACTATGGATTGCAACTTGGCATCCTGTACACCTTCAAAGACAGCAACCATTTCTGAGGGCGAATTTCCCGAAAGCGCATCGGTGATGGAGAGGTAAACATATTGGAGAGTCCATCCGGCCACAACGGAATAAAAACTCAGAATAAGGAAGGCTGCTCCCACCCCCATTACACCTATCAGATACCAATGTTGCCGGGGTGCCAGTTTGCGAAAGGCACCAAACACATTCTGCTGGGCCTTGCGTCCGATAAGCAATTCTGATATCATAACCGGCACGCCAATGATCAGAACAAACAGAAGGTAAACCAACAAGAAGGCGCCACCGCCGTTCTCTCCCAGAATATAGGGAAACCGCCATATGTTCCCGAGACCGATGGCGGAGCCGGCCGCGGCAGCAATAATGCCAAATTTACCTGAAAAATTATCTCTTGATGAGTTGCTGGATTGCATAATCGGGATCCTCTGAAATTTTACTGATTAGCAAAAAAAGCCCCACACAAAAGGCGGGGGGCTATAAAATGCATTAAATTCACCCACAGGCTTTATAATACATTCATGCAGTTCAGTGCATCAAACGCTTCCTGCAGACGTTCAACCATTGATTCTTCAGCCGAACGCAGCCATTTACGGGGATCATAATATTTTTTGTTGGGCTTATCTTCTCCTTCGGGGTTACCGATCTGAGTCTGAAGATAGTCATGGTATTTTTCATCGTAGGCACGAACACCATTCCAGAAAGCCCACTGGGTATCGGTATCGATGTTCATCTTGATGGCACCATAACCAACCGCCTCACGAATCTCTTCCCAGGATGATCCGGAACCGCCGTGGAAAACAAAGTTAACAGGCTTCTCTTCCGTACCGAATTTTTCGGCAATATATTGCTGGGAATTTTTCAGAATATCGGGACGCAAAACAACATTTCCGGGCTTATACACCCCGTGTACATTACCAAAAGATGCTGCAATGGTGAAGTTTGGAGATACTTTCCCAAGCTCTTCATAGGCAAAAGCCACATCTTCGGGCTGGGTATAAAGCAGCGCGTTGTCGATGCCGGTATTGTCGACGCCGTCTTCTTCACCACCGGTGATCCCCAGTTCAATTTCGAGGGTCATGCCCATTTTGCTCATACGCTCCAGATACTTCTTGCAGGTATCGATATTTTCCTGAAGGGTCTCTTCGGAGAGATCGATCATATGCGAGCTGAACAAAGGCTTGCCGGTATCTTTGAAATACTTTTCACCTTCTTCGAGCAGACCATCGATCCAGGGCAGCAGTTTCTTGGCTGCATGGTCGGTATGCAGAATAACCGGAACACCATAATTTTCAGCAAGCAAATGCACGTGCTTAGCTGCAGCAACAGCTCCTTTAACGGCTGTTTCCTGTCCTTCACCCTTCGCTCCTTTGCCGGCGTAAAATGAAGCACCACCATTAGACAACTGAATAATAACAGGTGCCTTGGCTTTCTTGGCAGATTCCATAACAGCGTTAACCGAATTGGAACCAACAACATTCACCGCCGGAAGGGCAAATTCATTTTCACGTGCAATACGGAAAATCTCCTGCAGGTCTTTTCCTGAGGCAACCCCCGGTTTTACAACATCCAAAATTTTTTCTTTCATAATCACAAATATTTGATACGATGTTAAATTGAGAACTTATTTAAAAGTATTAAGGAAATGCAATAAATTAAAACAAAATGCAACCTTGTCACCTAAATTAGATAACAAATCCGCGCAAATTTAAAAATAAAATAGAAAACAGGACATGGAATTATCAAAAAACCAAATCAGAAAGGATATCCAATGGCAAAATTAAAACCCACATCGTCCCATGTCCACGGGCGATTGAGGGGGATCCAGCGTTCACCCGAAGGCAGGGAAGGATCATGTGTTTTGAGTCCCATATCAAAGCGAAATATGAAATAATTAAAATCAAAACGGGTACCAAACCCGGTTCCCACGGCCAGCTGCTCTGCAAAACGATCCGGCCTGAAGAGTCCCCCCTCCGGGCTTGAACTTTCTCTTATGCTCCAGATATTCCCTGCATCAAGAAACAACGCACCCTCAAGTATCCAGAATAACTGAAACCGGTATTCCAGATTAAACTCCAGCTTCAAATCAGCCGTTTGATTATAGAACCGGTATGCTTCTTCACTATAACTTCCGGGCCCCAAACCTCTGACAGGCCAGGCACGAATACTGTTGGCCCCGCCTGCAAAATACCGTTTTTCAAAGGGCAGCACATTCAGATTGCCATAAGGCACACCGAGGCCTCCGAAAAAACGCCAGACCAGAGAACTGTATCTGTCTATACGATTGTGAAAACGAAGATCCACATCCGATTTAAGATATTGGGCATAGCGGATGCCCAGCACTTCATTGTACTCATTTTCACTGTTTTCTTCCTCCCATAAAGGTGACGCCAATGACAGAAGATTCCCCGCTGATTCGATATTGAATCTCAAATACCAGAAGTCTCTGTTTTGTCCCAGGGTCTGTTGATTCATCAGATAGGAATAATTCATATTCATAATCAGGTGATCTTCATACGTATAGCGTAAAAAAGTGTCACTGATACGGTCCCTGAAATCATCGTCCAGTTCGGGAATATTAACAAGATTGAATTCCACCGGATAAAATGTATGCTCCACATGCCGGGATGACCGCCAGTTGTAACCCATACGGGCATTGGCAATGGTACGGGTATAATCAGGCCTCCGCTGGTAATTATAGGCAAGGGATAGATTGGTTTTGGGATTGTATCTTTGTCTGAATTTTTCAATGCGCAGGGGCAGCCAGAACCGCGGAACCACCATAGAAGCTTCAGCCCCTAGTTCCAACGTATTGAATTCTTCATCGGAAGATCTTATAAACTGGTTTTCACGAGCCAAGCGGGTATTGAATGTGAAAAACTCGCCCCCGCGCAAAAGATTCTTGTGTTGATATGTAAAATTTCCTGCAGCCCCAACATTCCCTGAAGAATTGGTGCCTTCCAAATCCACCGAAAAAGACTGATGTTTGCCCGGTGAGAGTCTGATAATGCAGTCGAGAAGAGGTTCCCCTTCATCGCTGTATTCACCACTCTCCCTGAAACGAATGTTGATGTACCGAAACAATCGCAAACCACTCAATAACTGATGGGTGCGATCGACCAGGCGGGCATCATACAAATCACCCGGACTGATATAAGTCGAATTGGTCAGCAATTGAGGTTTAAACGACAGCTCATCCTCATGGATAATATGCACATCTTCGTACCTTAGTGTGTCAAACTTTGAAGACACTTCTCCACTATCAGCCGGAAGGAGTTCATCCGAACCAATGCCAACATGAAACAAAACATCCCGGATGCGGAATTTGCGATGATGTTCCATCTCTGAAATATCAACAGGTTCCATCACCACCAGTGAATCATTGACCTGATGATCACCAACGGTCGTATCGGAAATGAAATAGATGTATTCTTCTGAAAACTTATAATATCCCTTCCCCCGCAGGTTGCGGGTAATGCGTTTGCGTTCTTCTTCATGCAGATCAACTGTAAAAGGCTGGCCTTTCTGAAGTACCGATTCCAGTGTATCGGTATATATCTCCTCTCTCAAGCTGTCATCTTCCAAACGGTAATCCACCTTGTTGAGGTGATACCGCGGTCCCGGATCAATGGTGTAGGTCACCCTGGCTTTTTTATTTCCGGGATAAATGACGCTGTCGTTAACATTGGCCTGAAAATAACCCTTATTTTTCAGGAAGAGGGACATCTGTTCCGAAGATTGGGAAACCAGAAAAGAGTCGAAAATCACCGGTTCCTCTCCAATCTTCCTGAGCCATTTGTTGATCCCCTTCTCATCATCTTCTCCGGATAGATTGTAAAGTCCGAGATAGAACTTCCAGAACCCCAATAATTTGGTATTCTCTTTTTGCCGGATATACGGTTTCAGGTCATCCCGGCTTACATCAGGAGCTTTGTTCTTGATCCGGACATTGGTGAGTAAGCGTTCATCATCTGGAACAAACTTGGTGGATGAACATCCCCCTCCGGACAGAATGACAATCCCCGCCACCACCGGCAGAAAAAAAGAAATTTTCCGATAAATTATGTTGATCAGCTGTTTCACTTTATTCCAGGCCTTTTGATAGTACAATAGATCTTTAGATTTAAGATGGCTCATACGCCATTGATAATCTGTATTTTAACACAAACACCCTCCAATTGAAACAATTGAATAACAAATACTTACAAAAGTCTAACAGAGTATTGATGCTATTCTTTTGCAAAGAAACCAAATTTATCTGTTATAATTTTACTTTTGCACTCAAAGACAAAGCCAAAATGGTGGGAAAATCCAAAAAAAAACTGATCACCTCACTTTCGCAAAAGAAATACCGCGACAGGACCGGCCTCTTTGTAGCAGAAGGCCCCAAACTTGTCAATGACCTGCTGGCCTCCGGTCTGCAACCTGAACTATTATTTTCAACCGGGGAAGACATTCTCACATCTCAAAGTCATGAACTCACCCCGGAGATCATTGATGATCAGTCGCTGAAAAAGATCAGTTTTTTAAAATCCCCTCAAAACGTATTGGCCGTTTTCAAAAAACCAGCTGAAAGATTCCATTTTGGTGATCACGCAAACCGGCTCACCCTGGCTCTCGACGGTGTTCGCGATCCCGGTAACATGGGAACCATTCTGAGACTGGCCGACTGGTTTGGCTTTTCACATATCGTTTGCAGCCATGACTCAGCAGATGTTTTCAACCCGAAAGTGGTACAGGCATCTATGGGTGCCCTTGGCAGGGTGACGGTGCACTATACCGAATTGGATGCCTTTTGCCGGCAATCGTCGGAAGAACTGAAAATGCCTGTTTTTGGCACATTTATGGACGGCGAAAACATCTACACCACCTCCCTTCCTTCCCAGGGTCTTATCGTGATGGGCAACGAAGGCAGTGGCATCACTCACGCCGTTCAGAAAACCTTAACTTCACGGCTGAGCATCCCCTCTTTCGGTGAGCATCCACATTCGGGCATGGAATCGCTCAATGTTGCTATGGCAACTGCGGTGGTTTGTGCTGAGTTCAGACGGCAGAACATGTTTGCCTGAAAAACCGGCCTTCCCTTTTTCTCATTCCGGATGTGGCTATGTTTCTCCTTGATCTTTCAACCATGTGGCCACTTTTTCGGCACACATCTGACCATCAAGTGCCGAGGAAGCGATTCCACCGGCATAGCCGGCTCCTTCGCCGCAGGGGAATAAACCGGCCACCCCTTTGTGTTGTAATGTTTCCCTGTCACGGGGAATTCTCACCGGCGACGATGTCCTCGACTCAGTCCCCAGCAGAATGGCCTCTTCATGAAGAAATCCTTTGGCCCTTTTCCCAAACTGCCTGAAACCATCCTGCAACCGGCGGGTGATATGTCCGGGAAGAATAAAATGCAGAGGAGCTGAGATGATACCCGGAATGTAAGAACATTCGGGCAGATCATACGATAAACGCCCCGCCACAAAGTCCACCAGCCTCTGGGCCGGAGCAATGATCCCCTCTCCCCCGTTGATGGCACATAGTTTTTCGGTATCCTGCTGAAACCTCAGCCCCGCCAGCGCCCCATATTGCTGATAATCTCCCAGATCCTCCGGGTGGATTTCCACCACCATCCCACTGTTGGCAAACGGCGAATTTCTTTGGGAAGGCGACATACCGTTGACCACCATTTCATCGGGACCCGTCATGGCCGGAACAATAAATCCCCCGGGGCACATGCAAAAAGAATAAACGCCCCTTCCTTCCGACTGGCAGGAAAAAGCATAGGTCGCGGGAGGCAGATAGTCGCCACGTCCTTCGGGGGAATGATACTGAATCTGATCGATCAGCTTCTGGGGATGTTCAACCCTCACCCCCATAGCCCATGTTTTGGCTTCCAGGTCAATTCCTTTTTTATCCAGCAGAAAATAAATATCTCTTGCCGAGTGACCTGTCGCCAGCACCACCGCTTGAGCCGTCATCTTTGAGCCGTCGGCCAGCACGACTCCCTCCACCGTTTGATTATTGATGACCAGATCCTCCACCCTGGCATTGAAAAAAAATTCGCCACCGGCAGAGAGTATCGTTTGGCGAATATTTCGCACAACGCCGGGCAAAACATCGGTTCCCACGTGCGGGTGCGAATCGATCAAAACATCCCCGGAAGCCCCATGAAAATGGAGCAATTCAAGAAAATTTCTGAAATCCCCCTTTTTTTTGCTCCGGGTGTATAACTTCCCGTCAGAAAAAGTGCCGGCTCCCCCTTCACCAAAAGCATAATTGGAGTCATCATCAATTTGTTCGTTCCGGTTGAGAAGAGCAATGTCTTTCTTCCTCTCTCCTACCTCCTTTCCCCGCTCCACGATCAAGGGTTTCAGTCCTCGTTCGATCAGTCTGAGGGCAGCAAACAACCCGCCGGGCCCTGCCCCCACCACGATCACTTCGGGTGAGGCGGTTACATTGGGCCAATGAAAAGTCTTCGGCTGAAACCGGGGAGGCTTTTCGCCCACCCAGACCTCCACCTGTAACTGGACCATAACCTGTTTCTGGCGTGCATCGATGGACCGGCGAATCACCCGCAGACCCGTCACCTTTTCCGGAGACACTTTCAGTTTCCCCGCCGCTATTTTTCTGATATCCTCTTCACGGGAAGCTTGTTCCGGAGTGAGACGTAAAGCAAGTTGCTGTTTCATCCGTATAAAATTTGTTTTTTAAGGTCGATTGGAACTGGCAAGTAATAACTTATACATGTTCTTTAGTGACAACCTTTGTCATGCTCGTTTCATTATGGCAAACTTTGTCACCCTCGTTTTATTAAGCCATATTTCAACTCCTCATTCAAAATAAAAAGTAAAGACAAACAGACGGGATGTAAGCCGGTCAAGCACATCGGTATACATCTCGTCTTCGGGTTCACCTGTACCACTGGGATCAAGAACGTTTCGCATGCCAACGGAGAGTTTGGCTTCCGCAGAGAGTCTGAAATAATTGAGATACATATCCAGACCGGTCCCTACTTCCAGATAAAGGTCGCTACTCCTGAGATTCATCCCGTCATTTTCGGACTTGGCCAGGTCTACCCGCGGATTGATACCACCAATAAGATAAGGTTTCACGTTGGTCATTCTAGCTCCGTTAAACTTGAGAAGCAGTGGAAATTCGAGGAATGTGGACTTTATCTCAAGTGGACCGGATTCCCTTTCACCGCTGTCGATAAACCACAGATCACGCTGACCAAAGCTAATGCCGGGTAAAAACCTTAAGTTCAGATATTTATTCAATCGTAAACTGGAGACTATCCCGATGTTGATACCGGGATTGAGATTCACAACCTCCGCATAGCGATCCTGCGTCCCTGACGGACGATCTTCGTGAGCCTTGTGCACCACTCTAAAGTCCATCGTATTCAGCCCGATCAAAAACCCGAAATGCAAAGGTTGATAATCGAACGCAGGTAAGTTGGGCACCTTCTTTTTTTCCCGTTCCTGGGACAAAAGGGGAGCTGAGACGGAAAGGAGGAGTATGATCGCAAGTATTATTGGTCGCAAGAGAACTATCTTTTCCTGACAAACGCCTAACAGGTCGGTTTTATTGTGATCATTTTCTCGTAGCCACATATATGGTCGCAATACCAAAGGTTTGGGGCAAAGATCTTTCTGGTTGCAACCCTGCTTTTTTTAGTTCCTCTTCAAAAGCGGATCCTTCGGGAAAGTGCCTCACCGATTCAGGAAGGTATGTATAAGCCGCTTTGTCACGCGAAATAAAACCTCCCCACAAAGGCAAAACCCTGGTGAAATAAAAGTTGTACAATTGTTTAAAGGGGAAAGTCCGTGGTTTCGAAAATTCAAGAACGATCAATCGTCCTCCCGGCCTCAAAACTCTGCGCATCTCGTTTAACCCTTTTTGAAGATCTTCAAAATTACGTACGCCGAAAGCCACTGTCACCGCATCAAAAAAACTGTCTTCGAACGGCAAAGCCTCAGAATCACCCTGCCGAAGATGGACCATCATCTGAAGCCGTTTCTTGTTGATTTTTTGTTCAGCGATCTCCAGCATTTTTTCAGAGATGTCGACTCCGTAGACTGCCACCGGCTCAATCCGGCACATCCCTATGGCAAGATCTCCTGTTCCGGTGGCCACATCCAGAAGCATAGGAGCCTGAAAGCCTCTGAGCAATTTGACTACATTTCGTCGCCAAAAGGAATCGATGCCAAAAGAGAGTACCCGGTTCAGGAAATCATAACGGGGAGCAATCCGGTTGAACATCGCCTTTACCTGTTCCTTTTTACCCTCTTCCTGCTCTTTGTAAGGTTTTATCATCGTGGGGAAAAATTTTCCTCAAAAATAAAGAGGTTTTGTCTAACAGGCAAGTACTGATCCCTGTGCTCTGGTGCAGCAAAAAAAGAGTGTTCCTTCCGGGACGACCACACCAAAAACCAGTTACCCTGGCATAACCGCAGCATTCATAAGGAAATGATCATTGGTCTCAGGCTCATTTGTGACCGCTGACAGGCATGAAAATTATTCTAAACCTTTCCTTCGGCCCACCATCTGAGACGCCCTTCAAATTTGCTTTTCAGTTCCCCGATAAACCCATAGGATTCATCATCCACCCTGATCTCGCCTTTTGTGACATGACCAAGGATCGAGAAGGGAATTCCGGTACCGACCATAAAGTCGACAAAATCATCCTGTCGTTCAGGTGAGACCGAGACAATAACCCGGCCCTGGGATTCACCAAAAAGGAAAGCATCTTTTCTGATCTCTGCATCGGAAGTAATATCAAAACCAAATTCCATGGGAATACTGCATTCCAAAAGGGTAAAAAAGAGTCCTCCATTGGATACATCATGTACCGACCTGGCCAGATGTTGATCGGTCATATCACCGATTACACCAAAAAGTTTCTTCTCCTCCTCAAGATCGAAGTAAGGTGGTCGTGAAATCTCCCTGTCATGGAAGACCTTCAGGTATTCTGATCCATTGATGTCATCACGGGAACGACCCACAAGAAATATCATATCGCCTTTATGTTTAAACGAGAGGGTGGTATGTTTGTTCTTGTCTTTTATCACCCCAAGCATGCCTATAACCGGGGACGCCACCACCGGTGTTATATGCCCGTCGACAGAGCGCTGGTTGTAGAAGCTCACATTTCCACTCACCACAGGAATATCAAAAAATTTGCAGGCATCGGCCAATCCTTTTACCGATTCTACAAAATCGGCATATGCTTCCGGATCGTACGGATTACCGAAGTTAAGGCAATCGGATACCGCTAAAGGCGTACCGCCGCCGCAAACAATATTCCGCATGGCTTCGGCGACCGAAATGCGGGCACCATTGTATGGATCGGCAGTGAAATACGCCGGATTACTGTCAACGGTTGCCAGTAAAGCTTTGTCGTCGTTACCCAGTTCCACAATACCCGCATCGGAGGGGAACTTTGTACTGGCAGCCTCGCGGCGTAAGGTTTTGGAAAACTTCCTTGTCAACCACTCTTTTGAGGTGACATTTAGCATTTTAAGCATTTTTTCCACGACCGCCGGATAGTGGTCCGGTTCGGGGACATCCTCCACATTAATTCTGTCTGGCAGTTCCCTGTTCTGGTTCATTTCGCGCTCATATACCGGTGCGAGTTCTCCCAGACCCAAATATTTCACGGGAAATTCCACCAAAGTATCGTCATTGCTGTAACATTTCAGATGTTCAGATTGATTGACCCTGCCGATGACCCCCATCGTAAGGTTTCCGTTTTCCACGAGCTGCCTGATCTTATCTTCAAAACCGGGAGTAAAGCAAATCGCCATGCGTCCCCAGGTTTGGGAGATCAGAATATCCCGCAATGTCATATCTTTTTCACGCAGGGGGACCTCGTCCAAATCGAAATCTATCCCGCTGTTTCCCCGGGCGGCCATTTCCGTCAATGCCCCAACAATACCCTGGGCACCGATGGGCTGAACACCCAGCACCAATTTTTCATCAATTAGCTTGCGCAAGACTTTATAAAGATGTTTTTCCGATTCAATATCGCGCATCTGATCGAGTGAAATACTCTTGGTTCCGTTGTCGGAGATCATATCGGCAACAAAAGCCTCACCATCAATGCCATCCTTTCCGGTGGGGACACCCACGACCGCCACGAGATTTCCTTCACCAATGGCGACGGCCGAAACCAGTTCATCTTTAAGCCCTACTCCGATTGACATGGTGTTGACAATGGGATTGGTATTAAACGCGTCGTTGAAAAAGACCTCCCCGCCGATCACAGGAACACCAAATCCCTTCTCAAAATCGGCAATCCCGTTGATCACCTCATCGAACAGCCAGCGTGCCGTATCCCTGTCAGAATTGCCAAACCGGAGTGAATTCAGTAAAGCCACGGGCCGCGCCCCCATTGAGAATATATCGCGATTGACCACCCGCAGTCCTGTGGATGCTCCAAGCCGCGGCTGCACGGCACAAGGATGATTGTGGGATTCGAGTTTAAAAACGGCCACCTCACCATCGCCAATATCAACCACTCCGGCACTTTCCTTCCCGGCTTCAACCAACACATGAGCACCCTTTTTGGGCAAAATCTCAAGCCAGCGGCGGGAATTCTTATAACTTGCATGTTCGGACCAAAGGATGGAAAAAAGTTCCAGTTCCACTTTTCCGGGCGTACGCCCCAGAATTGTGCGGATCTTTTCGTATTCGCCGGATGTCAGACCCAGTTGCTCTACATCGGCTATGGTGGAAAGGTCTTTATTATTCATAGGTTCTGGATTTGCTGTATATTTGGATTTGAAAATAGCAAAAAATCTCCATAAAACAAACCTGAATAATTATGAACAAAATTGCAATGGTGGCGGGAGCCTCTTCGTGCAAGCATGGGCTGCCATGCCTGCAGGTTTAAAGTATGACATGATCATTACAGGAAGAAGAGAAGATGAGAAGATGAGAAGAAGAAAAGAATGAAAGAATGATTGAAAGATCTTGCCCGAAAACATCACAACCACAATGTGGAAACAAAATGTCTGACATTTGATGTAAGAAGCCGGGATGCCACCAACAAAGGGGCACATTGAAAGCATGAGACATCCATGTCAGCCACTCTCAGCGCAAATGGTACGCCGGGATCAGCTGACATGATTAAGTGCTCACTTTTGGGAAAACCCTTCTACTCATTCAAAGGGTCTTCAATTTTGCCTGAAAACAAGATGGCGCCTGATTTTTCCTCGGCTATGGCAAAAAGGAATGGCCGATCGACCTTAAACGGCATGGGACCGCCAGCCCCAATGGTGACGACGACCATCCCCACACTTGTGGCGGCAGCTGCTTCTGTGCCCTCTTCATCGGCTTTGATGTAGGTTTTGTGAAGCACTTCATCAATGCAAACCTGATGCGTTTCAATCATATTGGAAAAATTGGCACCCATTCTGGAAAATGGAAGTTCCATGCCCATATTCTGTAAAGGTTCATTAAGCTTAAACTTAC
>JAWOCV010000149.1:0-4941 GCA_046483585.1 Marinilabilia sp. | reverse complement strand
GCGACTATTTAAACCAAGTAAACTCTCGCAGAGACGCGAAGGCGCAGAGTATTATCAAACTGACTTTGCGGGCTCTGCGTCTCTGCGAGAGGATAAAATTCAACTGACCCGAAGTGAATTATGAGGATGCTTCCACTTTTGAGGAGGCCAATGAACAGGACGGTGTAACCTTTTTTGTGGATGCCGGTGAATACAACCTGACGGCCCCGGATACAGGTGTGTATAGTATTTTTTGCAATAAAGATGGACAACTTGAAGCACGAAAGGGAAAAGATGGAAAGTGGATTGATGAAGAGCTTAGTGATGTAAAAGCAGCTACCCGGGAATTGGAAAGGGGGGAGGGGTACCGGGTTGAATTGCAGCTTCCCCTGGATGTCATTGAATATGAAGAAGGCAAAGACATTCGGATCAATTTCAAGCTGGGATATCAGGCTGGTGATAAATATGTGGAAGAGAATGTTATTCATGCGGATGAAAATGCTTCTCATACCTGGTGCCGGACAAGTATTAAATAGTTAAAAGAAAAAACAGGAAAGCTTGTTTTTTAGCCTGAACTATTCATAAATTATTTCCCTTATGAATAAAGTTCAGGTTAACCCCGACTTAGATGAAGTTAAACTTTTGAAAAAAGTTTTTACTGAATCTTAGTCGCTGTCGGAGACAGGGATTATTTGTGAAACGAAGTTCGATGAAGTCAATAATCCGGGTTAGAGTAAGGTTTTGATTCGACTTTTTGTTTCGTTTTGGGACAATGCCAAAAAGAACAATTAAAAACGCAATTCATTTGTTGCAATAGCCCGCTAAACTTTTAAAAAAACTTTGGTAATCAAGTATTTATAGTCCTTGTTTTTCATGTTAAATAACAGTATATCAGCATTGTATGAATTTTCTACCATCTACCATCTAGTAATCTACCATCTAATAATCTAATAACGATCTATTGACTAACATCATGAGAAAGAAAACATTTTTAAATAACCGGACTTTATTTACATTTGCAGCCGCCTTCTTTACCATGTCGGCTGTCAGTCAGACACCGGGCGTAACCGCCGAGGTGATGCTGAAAATCCCGGGAAATCCTTCGGAGACACATCAATTGGCGTTGGATGAGGATGCCGGCTCTGGTAACGTCAGGTACACGAGTGAAAAGGAGCTTCCCCTGGAGATTTCCGGAGAGATCCGGGAAGAGGGCTCCTCGGTCCATTACGATATTACCCTGTCCGCCCGGGAAGATGTCTATTTTAATTTTAAGCAAAGTTTTGCCGCCGGGAATGCACGGCATGAGGCGTTCAAATTCTTTATGCCTGGTTTCTGGTATCGTCACAATCTTCGGTCTCCTGAAGAAGCGCCGTCCTTTCATACCAGTGATAGTTGGGTTGTTCGGGAAGACCGTCTGAGTGTTCCCCTGACCGGAGCATTCAATGAGGAAACGGGGGATTATTTCACCATTCTGCGAAACGATGAGATAAAGGAAGCCGCTTATACAGCTCTTGATGAGGGTGAAGTGATCCTGTCGGGAGAAAGTGATCTGGGCTTTACCGGATTCCGAAATGTGGATGGAGAAGCATGGCTTTCAGTTGGTTTTCCTTTCCGGGAGGCTCCGAAATCTTACATCCGGAAATTGACACTTGCTCCGCCGGTTACCTCTTTTTATAAACTGGAAAAGGGAGAGACAAGGACTTTGAGCTGGATTATGAATAAAGGAGAAGCCGATGATTTTGCCGATTTTGTTGCCCAGGTATGGACCCGGAGTTACGATCATTTTGAACCGGCAGAAGTGGATCTGGAATATTCAACAGATTTCATCAAAGAGACCCTTGCCAACTTTTTTACGGAAAGCTATATCGAGACCGATGATCTGAATTATTTCTCGGGTATTCACCTGGAGACTGAGAATTGCGATGATAAAGGAGGTGCCGAAGTGGGCTTTATCGGGCGCGTTTTGCTGAATGCCTATTTTGCCCATGAATATGCTGAAGAGAAAGACGATGAACAACTCCGGCAAATTGCTCAAAGTGTACTTGATAGTTATCTTGAAAAAGGATTTACCCGTAATGGGTTTTTCCGGGAATCGATCAACTACCATACCGATGAAGAACCCGACGTTTACAGCATCCGCCGTCAGTCAGAAGGCGTTTATGCCATCCTGAAATATCTTGATTACGAGAAAGAACAGGGGCGCACGCATCCCGAATGGGAAGAGCGGATCCTTAAGACACTGGACAACTTACTTCAAATCCAGAACGACAATGGCAGTTTTCCGAGAAAATTCAGAGATTCTTTTGAGCTGGTGGATGAAACCGGAGGAAGTACGCCTTCGGCCACGGTGCCCCTGGTGATGGCTTCCAAATATTTTTCGGATGACAAGTATCTGGAAAGTGCCAAAGAATCAGGCGAATATCTTGAAAATGAACTGATATCCAAATCAGATTATTTCTCATCCACCCTGGATGCCGATTGTGAGGACAAAGAAGCCTCTCTGTATGCATCAACAGCGATGTACTACCTGGCCCTGGCTTCTGACGGAGAGGAACATCAGCATTATGTGGAGCTGGCCAAGAAGTCTGCCTATTTTGCTCTTTCGTGGTATTACATGTGGGATGTGCCATTCGCACAGGGCCAGATGCTTGGCGACCTGGGACTTCAGTCGAGAGGCTGGGGCAACGTGTCGGTGGAGAACAACCATATCGATGTTTTCATCTTCGGATTTGCAGAAGTGTTGAATTACCTGGCCGAAGAGACTTCAGAACCACGTTTCGAAGCTTTTGCCGATGTGATCGGTACGTCCATGTTTCAGTTGTTACCCTATCCGGACCATATGGCAGGCATTGCCAAAACGGGTTATTACCCGGAAGTTGTGCAACACACCAACTGGGACTATGGCAAACACGGAAAAGGTTTTTACAACGACATTTTTGCACCCGGCTGGACCGTTGCTTCACTGTTTGAGCTGCTTACACCAGGGGCTGCTGAAAAGTTTATGAAGTAAGCTCTATGAGATTAGGAGGCTGTCTAAAAAGTCAAAAATTGGTGTTTTTTTGTCATTCTGAACGCAGTGAAGAATCTCATATTCAGCAATATAAAATTTTTGCTCTGTTTTAGGATAATAACAATGAAGACTTTTTAGACACCCTCACCAAAAAGCTCAAAACACCTGTTCCAGCCCGCATCACCCTGTTGTTTTTAACTGTGAACTCAAAACACAAAAACGAATTATCATGAGAATTCTTTTTATTCATTTAATGGCCGGATTTGTCCTTTTAGCAGGATGCGGCTGCAATGATACATCAAATGACGTAACGGATGATGATCCATCTGAAGAAAGCGATTCATCTGAGGTTTACAGCAATCCTGTTTCTGAGCATAGTTTGCCCGATCCGACCATTATTCAGTCCGGTGACAGTGCATTTTATCTCTATGCCACCGAAGACATCCGCAACACACCGATCATGAAATCGAAAAATCTGGTGGACTGGGAATTTACAGGCACAGCCTTTTCAGATGAGACCCGTCCTGATTTTGAGCCCGACGGCGGCTTATGGGCCCCCGATATCAATTATATTGACGGACAGTATGTTCTGTATTACTCGATGTCGGTCTGGGGCGGGGAATGGACCTGCGGTATCGGTGTGGCCACGAGTGACAGTCCCGAAGGACCATTCACTGACCACGGAAAACTTTTCCGGAGCAATGAAATTGATGTTCAGAACTCCATTGATCCCTTTTACATTGAAGAAGATGGGAAACATTACTTGTTTTGGGGCAGCTTCCGTGGAATTTATGTGATTGAAATGACTGAAGACGGTCTTGAACTGAAGCCCGGTGCAGAAAAGCAGCAGGTGGCAGGGACAGCTTACGAAGGCACTTATATCCATAAGAAGGATGATTATTACTATTTCTTTGCTTCCATAGGGTCGTGTTGTGAAGGGGTCAATAGTACTTATACCACGGTGGTAGGACGGTCTGATAATCTTATGGGGCCCTACCTTGACAAAAGCGGAAACGAGATGATGGAAAATAATCATGAGGTCCTTATTGAAGGGAATGACCGTTTTGTCGGCACCGGCCATAATTCTGAGATTGTGACCGATGATGAAGGGACCGACTGGATCTTGTATCATGCCGTGGATGTTTTGGATTCTGAAGGACGTAAACTGATGCTTGACCGGATCAACTGGATGGAAGGATGGCCGCAGGTAAGCGGAAGAACTCCCGGCATCGACAATCTTGAGCGGCCTGTTTTTGAATAATTATATCATGTTAAATTAAGAATATATTACTATGTTACGAAAAAGTTTGTCGTTGATTTCGCTGGCTTTAATATTGACATTGACAGTCAATGCCCAGTGGGAACCGGCCGGTGATAAAATCAAAACCGAATGGGCCGGGGAAATAGATCCGGAAAATGTTTTGCCGGAGTATCCCCGTCCCATTATGGAACGTTCTGATTGGAAAAATCTGAACGGCTTGTGGGATTATGCCATCCGTCCTGTCAATGAAGGGGAACCTGAAAATTTTGATGGCGAAATTCTGGTGCCCTTTGCAGTTGAATCAAGTTTAAGTGGCGTCCAGGAGCAGGTAGGTGAAGACAATGTGTTGTGGTACAACCATTCGTTTGAAGTACCCCGTCAATGGAGAAATAAAAAAGTGCTTCTGCATTTTGGTGCTGTGGACTGGAAGACCGAGGTATGGGTCAATGATGTGAAGGTGGGGACCCATGAAGGTGGGTACACGCCCTTTTCTTTTGATATTGCCCCTTATTTAAACAATCGGGGCAGTCAGGAACTGACCGTTAAAGTCTGGGACCCCACCAGCGATGGGCCTCAACCAAGAGGTAAGCAGGTGAATGACCCCGAAGGCATCTGGTATACACCTGTAACCGGTATCTGGCAGACTGTATGGCTTGAGCCGGTAGAGGAGAAACACATTGCTGATCTCCGT
>JAWOCV010000123.1:0-12074 GCA_046483585.1 Marinilabilia sp. | reverse complement strand
GCATCAGCACGAGCCGATGTAATCACATTTCCATCCTCCTTCACCCGGACTTCAACAACATCGCCACGTCCACCGCCACAAACAGCAGCATCAACTGATACCTGGTTTTTATCAATATCCGGAGTGGTACGGAGATCAGCAATGTGTTTCTCCTCTACCGGCTCAAGCCATACAGTCTGCCAGATACCGGTTACAGGTGTATACCAGATGCCTTCGGGGTCATTCACCTGCTTACCACGGGGCTGAGGCCCATCACTGGTGGGGTCCCAGACTTTAACGGTCAGTTCCTGACTGCCCCGATTGTTTAAATAAGGGGCAATATCAAAAGAAAAGGGCGTGTAGCCTCCTTCATGGATTCCGACCTTCACATCATTGACCCATACCTCTGTTTTCCAGTCTACAGCACCAAAATGCAGAAGCACTTTTTTGTTTCTCCATTGACGGGGTACTTCAAACGAACGGTTGTACCACAACACATTGTCCTCACCTACCCGTTCCTGGACACCACTCAGGCTCGATTCAACAGCAAAAGGAACCAGGATGTCACCATCAAAACTTTCAGGTTCTCCTGAATCAACGGGACGAATGGCATAATCCCACAAGCCGTTCAGGTTTTTCCACTCCGAACGTTCCATGATGGGACGCGGATACTCCGGCAAAACATTTTGCGGATCTATTTCCCCGGCCCATTCGGTTTTGAGCTTATCACCCGCCGGCTCCCACTGGGCATTCACTGTCAATGTCAATATTAAAGCCAGCGAAATCAACGACAAACTTTTTCGTAACATAGTCATATATTTTATTTTTAATACTCAATAAATCGTTAGATCTTTAGATTTAAGATGATTCATCTGTTGTTGATATTCTGTTTTTTATGGCACAGACAACTTTCCAAGCCTGAAAAATTGAATAAAGCAGGCTAATCATCAACGTGCTATGAAGCATGGGAGATAAACCAGGATAATTGAAATTCACCGGAAGTCTGTCCGCTCAGAAACAGAGAAGATCTCTATAATCCATTTAGTCAGATTACTTCATAAATCTTCGTCATGAGATGCCCAAATATCAAGAAATACAAGGCTGTTTCAGGAGAGCCCCAAAACAGCCTTGTAAAAAAAGAAATATGTTATATATCCAACTTCACCACCTCTGAGAACAAAAGATCTTCCATGCCTGCTATTCTCACCCCAATCCGGGCAAAAACATAATCCTGCGAAGGTGTCATTTCGGGAACGCCAACACTCATAGAGATGTTGTTCATATCCTCAATATCGCCTCCTGCCATGGTAACATTACCCAGATTATTCCGGGTGTCAAGGAACTGACGTTTGTGAACACTCAGGTGAACTTCCTCTACATCCCTTGCATCGTCACCACTTATGATTTGCTCCAGGGCAAATGAAGCATTCACCTCACCCCCGCTCACTGAAAAATCTTCATTACGGATCATGTAATAGGGCTCAACTTCAATATCCAGAAGCGTATTGCCGTTTACCTCAACCAGGATGGTATCCGATCCGGTTTCAGGATCAGGAATATTCCTGAAAGGTCCCTGATTTTCATCAATGATCAGCTTGTAAGTGGAACTAAACAACATGGCGGAATAAGAACCGTCCTGGGCTACCTGAACATCAATAGGATATTCCAGTTCCCAGCCATCTTCCCACAACTGAAAACTCACTTCATTGTAAGCCACATTTATGGGGTCTCCTTCATACACAAGGCTGCCCTGAAGTTGGGACTTCGGCTCCTCGTAATTGTCATATTCACAAGACACGAGAATTCCCGTGAGAAGGATTATTGCGAATAATATATTTATCTTTTTCATTAGTATAAAATTTGTTTTTTAAGGCCTAATGGAACTCGCATGATTAGATTTTATTCATGTTCTTTAGTGAAAAACCTTGTCATGCTCGTTTCATCCGTATAAAATTTATTTTTATAGTCGTATGGATTTTTAAAAATCCCCTTTATGAAAAATCTTGTCAAGTTCGTTTCACAACTGCAACGCGATCAGTTGTGATTGGGATTCTTAACAATCTCGGGGTTATTGTTCAAGATATCATCACCTATCCTCGAGTAATAATTACCCATCCTGAAACGGTAAGCACCGGTAACCTCACTGGGCCGGATCTCTTCGAACACCCATTTGCCATTGTTGGGATTATCAGAATCATCAGGGTCATGATATTTATACGGCCACAAGCCAAATACACGTGAACCCGAAGCCAATATATCACTGGGATCATCCGTAAAATCATCAACCTCCAATTGCTGACCATCAAACACTTCGTGGGCTATTCTCCATCGCTTATAGTCCCAAAGCTGATGCCCTTCAAAGGCCAGCTCTACTCTACGTTCATGCACTATCCGGTCGAAAGTAATGTCGGCAGCTTCAAGATCTTCGGTAAAACCAGCTCTTCTACGAACTTCGTTCATGTAATCAGCAGCCGTTTCAGGATCACTAAGCTCGAAAGCCGCTTCAGCAGCATTCAGATATACTTCGCCAAGGCGATAACGTACCCACCATTTGTTACTTTTCAGACCACGCTGACCGGAACCTTTGGTGGGGTCCATGTGCTTACGGATGTAAAAACCGGTTTGAGCAGAAAACTCACGGCCATCGATGGGACCGTCATTCCCGACAATCTGGACATTTCCGAGTCCCGGAACATCACTTTCATCACCAAATCCATCACCGGTAATAGAGGAGCCGTCGGCAAGCATGTATCCGGCCCATATATCCACAGGCTGATCTTTAAAAAGTGAACCAGGCACTATAATGGTCCCTTCAAGGCGGGCATCGCGACCATCAAAGATGTCGTCGGGCTCGTCATAAAAGATCCAGTCCCCGTTTTCATCCTTCGTCCGGAAGGGCTCAAAGGTATTATCGAGCAACTCGAAACGCTGAGCCAAATTCAGTGAAGGATTCAGGCGACCTCCCTCAAGATCTTCTGCCAACGACCAGGGCTGATTCCAAAGTGTGAATTTGTTTGCCCAGTCGTCCCAGTCTTCGCTTTGAATAAAATCCCTGACAAATATGACTTCAGGATTGTTGTTCTTTTCAACAAATATATTGGCAAAGTTCTCGGAAGGATCTTCATCCACATTGAAAAGCGAGTAAGTTCCATCTGTGATCAGGGTCTCTGCAGCATCCAGAGCCTGCTGATAATAATCATCGGCCATTGAAGAGGGGATACCTACTTCTTCGCCGGGCAAAGAGACCGACGGTGTGTTTTGTCCATACCTGGCAATAGAAGCAGCATACAAGGCCACCCTCGATTTCATGGCCAGCATAAGACCCTGGGTGGCACGTGCCTTCTCACCCTGATCATCTGGAAGATCAGCCTGAATGGCATCCAGCTCTTCAAGTATGAAATCATAAACTTCGTGTTCCTTCGCTCTTGGATGCTGAAGGTATGAAGGATCGCCACTGAAATCATAGGTCATGGACTCTGTGATCAGAGGAACACCACCCATGCGTTTCACCATCTCAAAATAGAGCCAGGCTCTGATAAATCGCCCTTCGGCAATAAAACGGTCTTTCTCAGAAAGCTCTTCTCCATCAGCTTCCCCGGCTTTCTCAATAAAAAGATTGACCTCACGCATAAGGCCATAATCCCACATGCCCCATTCGCCATAATCGTAATTGGTACGTTTATGACGCCAATATTCACCGGCAGAGGAGAAAAAAGCTTCATCAAAATCGAAGAATCTCACATAATCGTTATCCCAATTAGCGACACCCTGTAACTCCGGCAACCGGAAATACAGATCAGCCAATACGGACAATGCCACAGCATCGTCTGACCACACCTGATCTTCCAGCAAAATATTCTGGGGCTCTCTGTTTAGAAACTCCTCATCGTCGCAGCCCCATCCGATGGCAAAAAATATGATGAGTATATAAAAAACCTTTTTCATAATTCTTTAAGTTTTAAAATTAGAATGACAAGTTAACCCCAACATTTACCAGCTTATTCTGAGGATACTGCAGCCCGTTTTCATCCATTATCTCTGGTTCTACACCAAGATGGCTTACATTATCAAGGGAGAAGAGGTTATAGGTATTGACATAAAAGCGGGCCTGGCCAACACCCAGTTGTTCCAGAATATTCTCCGGAATGGTATAACCAAGCTCCAGGGTCCTCATACGCAAATACCGTACATTGGTCAGCCAGAAGGTGGAATTCTTGTTGTAGTTATTATGCCATCCGGCATTGAATCGCAACGGAGGATATTTTCCAGAAACCCAATCACTTTCGGGATCAAAAATGTCTTCACGATGCCAGCGGTCATCATAGAACTGCGAGAGCAAAGCACCTTCGTTCTGGTAAGGCCATCGCATTTCCCATCCCTGGTTGTAAGAATACATCGATCCTCCGGAGAAATCAGCTTTCAGATCAAACCCTTTGTATTGGGCTGTAAGCTGGAAACCATAATTCAGTATCGGGTTTCCTGTACGGGGATAACCAATGGGGCGTTCATCCTGTCCATTGATCACACCGTCTCCGTTAACATCTTTATATATCAGGTCACCGGGTAACATGTCACGGTTTCCGTTCCCGTCATTGTTCACCTCATAATTGTTGATATGTTCATAGGATTCAAACTGACCAACAACTTCATATCCCCAAAAAGTGCCGGTCCAGCGATCTTCTGATGAATTGCGATAATGGTCCCAGGAGTTACCAAAACGCGGCTTATAAGATTCCAGGAAACGATGACGGGCATAGGATATATTACCGGCTATAGAGTAAGTCAAATCGCCTGCTTCGGCATCAAAAGAGACCATCATCTCTCCACCCACGGTAGCATCACTGTTCAGATTCTCCTGAGGCAAACTATACCCTAATTCACTGGGCACCAATATGTCATATTTACTGGCAGGCAAACCTTCACGTTTGCGATAGAAATAATCCATGGTACCGTTGATCCTTCCGTTCATGAACGAAAAGTCGGCACCTATGTCGGTGGTCTTACTGGTAAACCAGGAAATAGAAGTCACGGGAATACCGCGGTCCCTTGCTCCAATAATGGTCTCGCCGCCCAGCGGCACCCTGGATGTGGCATAATTATATCCGGTAATGTAGTCGAAGTTGCCAATTCCGACATTGTCATCACCCAGCTCACCATAGGAAGCTCTTAATTTCAGGTCAAAGGAACTGTCGCCTAACAGCGACTGGGCAAATTCCTCTTCGGTAATACGCCATCCGATCGATCCTGAAGGGAAGAATCCCCAACGCATATCAGGAGCAAATTTCCAGGACGCATCGCGCCGGCCGGCTGCTTCCAAATAATACTTGTCTGCATAGTTGTAATTAAGACGCCCAATATAACCAATACGTGCTTCCTCCCATTCTGAATCGTCATACTGGTCCATGTCATCAAACTGGATGAGTGAAAGAGCATTGGTTTTCGGCACAGAATGCAACCAGGTATCCAGCTCATGCCGTTCGATCCGCTCATTTACAAAGGTGGCATTGATGCTGTGGGGGCCAAAATCTCTGTTGTAGTCGATCTGCCCCTGCAACACGTTCTCAAACACCTTATGCGTACCGCGCTCCCGCCACGGGTTGGGATTGTGGAATGACACATAGTATTCATCATTCTCCTCATCGTAACGATAGGCATCATAAGTATACTCATGGTTGTTCATCAAACGGTCGGCATAGTAATAAGAATACATCCCCCTGACCGTCAACCCCTCTATCGGTGTTTCATAAGTTCCATGGAACTGGGTGTCCAAAACGCGCCAGTCTTCTTCCCATACACCGGACTTCTCCTTAGTAAGCAATCCCCAGTTGGTTTCCATGCTTGGAATATGCCTTACATAATCAGGATTGTCGTTGGCATAGGGACGCCAGGTGGGACGATTCCGAAACATTGCAAAACGTGGAGCCCAATAGTCATCCCCACCAGGAACACCTGGGTTATCACGTGACTCAATACGACCATTGATACGTGTCTCAAAGGTAAGGCCTTTGGCTACCTCAGCTTCCAGGTTTGACTGTATATTGGTCCGGCCGAAATTAAATTCCCGGCCCAATAAGGAAGTCTCATCAAGTTGTGTAAGAGATACGTAGTAATTTATCTTATCAGAACCTCCCCTGGTATTAATATTGATAGAGTTTTTGGGAGCATTGGGTTTGATAATGAAATCTCTCCAGTCAAAACTCCTATAGCCACGCTCAGTGCCTTCTTCATATCTCTCGAGTTCTTCCGGGGATATTGAGGTGTCGCCAAACTGATTTACGTCAGCATCAGCGCGACCACGCATCCATTTGTAAGCATTGGTGGTCTCCGGGAAACGGGTCCAGTTTTGCCAGCCCATATAGGCATCCACATTAATGGTATTGTCTTCTCCACGCTTTCCGCTTTTGGTCGTAACCAATACAACACCATTGGCAGCGCGTACACCATAAATAGCAGCCGAAGCATCTTTCAAAATAGAAATGCTCTCAATATCATTAGGCGACAAGTTATTAAAGTGACCAGCATCTTTCTGGACACCATCAATCACATACAATGGATCACCCATGTTACGGATCTGAATATTGGCTCCGGCACCAGGTCGTCCATCAGGCATACGGAACGAGACACCGGCCATTTTCCCCGCCAGAGTCGAACTTATTGTGGTTCCCTGAACACGCTCCAGATCTTCCGAAGAGACACTGGAAACAGAACCGGTGATCGATCCTTTTCTCTGCACACCGTAACCCACAGCAACCACTTCATCAAGTCCGATGGTAGCTTCCTCCAAAGTGACGTTAATAAGCGACCGGTCTCCGACCTCTTCCTCAAGTGTTTGCATACCCACAAAGGAATAAACCAACACGGCATCATCAGGTAGGTCCGAGATCTCATATTCACCATCAGTATCGGTAACCGTCCCTGATGTAGTGCCTTTCAATACCACCGAAACACCGGGGATAGGCGCACCCTCCTCATTGACAACCGTACCGCTTACAACATTTTCGTCCTGTTGCATTATCTTCTCCAGCTTTTTCTCCGATCCTTCAGATAGTATAATCTGATTATCAACAACCTGGTAAACAACATCGCGACCGGCAAAAAGCTGATCCAATACTTCAAAAATATTTCCGTCGTTGGCTCTTACGGTTGTCTCAAAGTGTACATTTACCATCTTTTCGTTGTAAAGAAAGTAGAATTCGCTTTGATTCTCGATCTCATCAAGAACAGTTTCTGCCTTTACATTCTCAAGATCGATGCTGAGTTTCTCTATCTGAGCATAAGAACCTTCCGCAAAAAGTTGCGAAGCGCCCAGAAACAATAAAAACAATGTAATACGCATAATTCGGAAAATTTTGGCCGGGACATAATGGTCCCTCATTCCCGTCTTAGGAATTTTTTTCATAGCTTTGTCGTGTTTAAATTATACAAACATTTAATTTCGGGGAATTCGGAAGTGGCCGCTTCCGTGTTCCCTTTTTTTGTGAGCTGACGCTGATATGGTCCCGGCTCACTAGCTTGTGTTGAAAAGCGTTTTCATAGATTTACGAGTTTGGTTAAACAATTATCGTGGGGAATTTTCAATTTCCCTGTGGAAAAAAGACTTTCACAATCCTGATTATTTGCTGATTACAAACCCCTTGTCCGGAAAAGTGTTTGCGATAGAATCTTCCAATTACAGGAATTAGTCAGAAAATAAAGCTTATTTAAAAATCAGACAGTTTCCAACGGGGGTGATGTGTTCTTCTGAATTAGCTTGCCTTTCTTTCGCATTTTTAATTTAGTTAAACACTCTGCCCGCTTATAGTGGCGGCAATGGTCAGGGATTCTCTATAAAGTCAAATATTTTTTGGAACATTACCTGTCCAAATCATTCCTCCGTTAACAGTAATACCTCCGAAAGTAAAAAATCTCCCGTAATATTTGCCATATTTTTGCATTTTTTTTTAAATTAACGTTAAAAGGAGCAAAAGTCAATGATTTAACACAAAATTTTTTCCATATTCTCCAGAAAAAAGTCATTCAGGTTAAAGATCACGAAAACGACGAACCCCTTCGTACTTATCGGTCTGAATTTAAATCCAACACCGACCGCACAGTTCTTCCTGAAAATCCATACCCCACTTCGGGATAACCCATTTTTATTTTAGGTATGCAGCATTGTGATGAACCTAAATCAACAACAAACATTTATTAACAACCATTGATTGTTATATCCCCCGGCATAAAAAATCTCCCGACAAGGAACACTTTTCTTTAATATTTTTTTTGAAAATAGTGTTAATCAACATGTTCCAAACAGAAAATGGAATAAGTCAACAAACCACCACAAAGCCGGTCTTCAGAAAACTGGAAGCCCATGGTGTACAGGGAAGTAAAAAGCGGGCAGAAAAAACAGAATCAGGAAAACACCAATAAGAATAGTATCATTGCAAAAACAGATAAAAGAAAAGCCAAAATAAAAGACCTGCATCCTTAAGATGATTGCGCAAATAACCGATAACTTCAGATATTTGATTGTCAACCGTTTTAGGACTAACACCAACAAGAACGGCAATCTCCTTTGCACTTTTCCCCTCAAAACGGCTGAGGCGGAAGATCCGCTGTTTTTTCTCCGGCAATTTATCTAATAAAGAAGAGATGTGCTCAAGAACCGACCGGTAAGAAATACCCGTCTCAGTGGAAGTATCAACAGATCCGGAATCAAGGTTCTCCTCAATATCTAACAGCAAAACTCCCTTATGGTGAAAATATTCTTTAATTTGATTGTAGGCAATGGTAAACAGATAAGACTTAAAACTCCTGTCCTCTTTTAACGTTTTGCGATTGCGCCAAATCTTCAGGAAAACATCCTGAACCAGTTCTTCTGCATCAGTCGAAGATTTCAGGAATTTCAGACCAAAAGCATATAGGCGGGGCGAATAAGATTCAAAAAGACGATTGAAAGCGTCCAACTCTCCGGCTTTTAATCGTTTAACCAATGTGGCATCTTGCACCATGAATAACCCAGTTTAAACTGCAATGTTGTAAAAAAAATACAAGAAATGCAAATGGAAGGCCAAAAACAAAAGAATGTAAATCCGGATGTGGTTGAACCAGAAACGGAATAATTAGTGCCCGTCTATAAATTAAGCGCCGGAGGTGCGACACAACAAAGTGAATCACTAACAAATTGAAAGAATAAAGCAGGTTAAAACCCCTTTAGACAACCTTTAGACTTTGTATAAAACACTGATAAAACTGCCTGATCGCACAGATCATCACAGATGTTATCCCGGCTAAAGCATGTTGCATCCTTTAGCCCCTCAGAGCTCCAGGGTTACCAAAACGGGCAAATGATCCGAAACCTCACAATCAATCACCTTCACATCTTTTACTCGCCAGTTGCGATCCTCTGAAGCAAAAACATAATCGATCCGCCGTTCGGGAGTATCCGACGGAAAGGTAGACTTTGGTTCTTCCTCACCGTCTGATGTATCTTTGAAGCAATTAAGGAGCACATTGTAAGGTTCAGATCGGGGATTAAAGTTAAAATCGCCACCTAAAATTACGGGCAGCTCCTTCTTTTCAAATATCTGACATATGGCATCAGCCTGCATGATCCGGGTCTTCGCCGATTCATGACTGAGATGTGTAGAAGCAAAAAGAATATTGTGCCCATCAATTTCAAAAGCCAGAATCATCAACCCCCTGGGTTCATCCCCAGAGCGGACGGGTAACCTGTGTACATCAAGATCGCCCTGTTTCCGCGACAAGATCCCCGACCCATAACCACCATTATCAAAATCCATGGTCTTACCAAAATAGCCATACATGCCGGTCATCCCGGCCAGTTCTTTCACCTGGTCAACAGGACATCCCTGCTGTAAAGAGGCCGACCGTTGCGTCATGCTATCCACCTCCTGAAGGGCTACCAGATCAGGCTGATATTCATTAATCACGGCAGCCACCTCCTCAAGATTGCTTTCCCCGGCATGCTCTGCATGTTCACCATGATAGATGTTGTAGGTCATTACTGTGAGTTCCTGGGCAACAACAGGAAACAACAGAAGTGAAAAAAGAATAAGGGCCACAGAACGAAAAAAGACCGGCCGCTGGAAAAAGCCACTACTAAAAATATTGAGAAAAGATTTCATTACAAACAATATATTAGCTGATTATTAGACTTAAAAAAAGGGTTCATCACAAATATGCGTACTTTGAATAAAAATGGGTTACACCATTTCATATTCCTTGTCCACGAATTATACGAATTCTTGCAAGCAAGCGGCAGAGCCGAGCGGAAAAGCTGTTTCACAGCTTTTTAAAAAAACGGCCGTTCGGCTCTGCCGCTTTGCTCGCAAAGAAAGCCGTTTAGCCCGCACCATTGGTGCGGCAAAAATTCGTATAATTCGTGCAATTCGTGGACAAGAAAAATAATTGCGAAGCAATTAGTAAATTTTAAATCCTACGGTCGATTCTTGCTAAAATCGAACAGGCAGGTACGCATTATTACAATGATCGGGCAATTTACTTCATCATCTCTTTATCCAACTGGTCTCCTACCGAATCCACCACTGCACCTGTCTCTTCCATTTTCTCGAGGGCTTCTTCAGGCAAACTCCAGTCATGCTTAAAATAACCGTCAACAATCACATTGCTGTTGCTGTCCCGGTAAAATTCAAAATCTTTCATTCCCTGGAGGGCACGTGCGCCTTTTTTCCCTCCGAAAGTGGTGGTGGTTTGTTTTTCCTCATCCTGTCCATTCACAAACCGGCTTTCCCAAAAGGGAACGCCCGAATTGACCACCACGTAATTGCCGTTATGGGGATAAATATAAACCATCCCATAAGTACCGGTCGAATCTTTTAAATGAACCGGAAGCTTGTCCTTTATCTCGGCAATAATGCTGTTGGTGGTATGATCACCGAGCAAAATCAGATTGGAATGTTGCCGATCATAGCTGCTTACATCCTGATCGGGGATGACCCGTGGATTTATGGTGCTTTCCTGATAGTAATCACCACCAAACGTCACGGAGAAATCGGCCGCTTCAAAGGCTTTCTCTTTGCGCCGTTGATATTCTGCTTCATCCTCGACACCAAGGGTCCCGTAAACAAAAACATGACGATCGTTCAGCACCTCATCCAACGGCCCTTCGAGGCCCTGTTTTTTGGCCATCACGGGTGCATGATACCGACGTGCCTCCCACTCTCCGTTTTCACGTGTAAAACCATGCTCCAATTTAGGAAGACTGCTGACTTCTTCACCGTTGATCACAACCTCCAAAAGTTCATCCTTATTAAAATTGTCATGTCCGCTCAGATCAAGAGTAAAGGCATCAATGTTTTCAGCTTCCACTTTAATTTGGTTGGTATCGGCAAAACGGGCATCCACCCTTGACAGGTCCCCGGGCATCAACTTATCAATTTTCAGCCAATAAGCAGAACTATACTTATACCTTTTTGTGGCAAAACGAACACGGTCAGGAAAGGGATTCCGTTCAATTTTATCAAACCAGTCAAATATTTTTCCTTCTGCATAAGCATTGTCCCAGGAATCATGTTGAACACCGGGGTATTCGTGGTATTCCACCATGGTTCCGGTGTTTCTCAACTCATCCACGATTTGGCGGGTCCCTTCAGGTCTGACCACCGGGTCGGCCCCACCCTGATGAATGGCCACGGGCAGATTCAGGGCATTTTCAAGCAAATCAAAGGTTTCCGGTGGTGGTGCAGGACAAACCGGGGCAATGGCGGCAAAAAGATCGGGTCTGGACAACCCGATGAACAAGGTACCGCCCCCTCCCATGGAAAGGCCGGTGAGATAAATCCGGTTTCTGTCGATATTAAAATCCTTCCGGGTCTTCTCGATCACCTGCATCACATCTTCTTCGGGAATGCCGACATAGCCCATGGTCCCACGAGCGTAAGGAGCCACCACGATGTATTCTTCATTGTCCCACTCGGGAAAATACCTTGAAGCTTCGGCATCGCTCTCCCCCGGCAGGTTCGTCTTGCCAAAAACCCGCCGCAGAGCCAGCCGGTGGTTCGACATGGCACCGTGCAACATCACCACAAGTGGATACGTTTTTTCGGGCTCAAAATTTTCGGGAAGATAAA
>JAWOCV010000087.1:0-7788 GCA_046483585.1 Marinilabilia sp. | reverse complement strand
TCACATCAAAGGTGATGGTCAGATAATTATTGATGGTCCCGACCACCATCATGGTAATGCCGAAAAGCATCATCACAAGGCCGGCCACCAGAAATTGTATGGTTCTTGTTTCCATAATCAGGGGCAAAAGTAAACCTCTGATGGGATTCTATCAACTATTCTTCAAGTACCTGAATTTTAAAAGCAGTTGCGGGATTTTCGATAAGCAAAGTTTTGATATCATCGTTAGTAAATCCAGTCGCTTTAAGGGCAGGACCAAGGAATTCATGAATATCGGAATAACTCCTGAATTCGCCACCACCAGGCTGCCCCACGTCGTACCAGCCGGCATCGTGCGACAACAAAACCCTGTTGAGCAGGTCAGCATCTTTAAAGGCTTTCAAACGGTCGATATATACATCTTTGTTCCCTTCATCTTCATCTGCATTGGAGATATTAACACCATCGAGCGAAACCCATGCTCCTTTTTTGGCCGCTTCAAGATTCTTTTCGAGGCTGCCGTTCTGGGCGTGGGTCCAGATAAAAGCGGCGGGCGAAATACCCATATCCTGTAAAATATTTATCTGTTCGAAAGCCGGCATATCGCCACCTGTATGAGATTTAATGACAAGTCCTGTTTTTTTGTGCGTCAAACCAGCCGCTGTAATTAGTTTTCGATGAAGCCCGGACAATTCGCCTTCTACCTTCACGCCAATTTTGATGAAGCCCGGTTTGATACCTGTATCATCAATGCCGTTTTCAAACTCATCGATCCATCGCCGGGCCAGTTCTTCAGCAGATTCGGAATAAGCATGTTCCGGAATAAACTTATTATCCACCGCTCCGTAATAGCCGGTATTGGTCAGAATATTTAACCCGGTTTCTTCAGAGAGCCTTTTCAACACAAGGGGATCGCGTCCCAGGTAAGCGGGGGTACAGTCCACAAAACTTTCAACACCCAGCTCTTTGATTTCCATCAACCATGGCCGGACCACATCTACCACAGAATCCCGGTCCCACCGATGATTGCCTGTACTGTCGGCCCCGATCCAGTCGACCATGATATGTTCATGGCTTAAGGTCTCTCCCAGTTCTGACGGGGAGATGGGACCGGTAACGGTCATGATTTCCGGTTGTGGTGCTTTGTTTGTACAACAAATAACCAAAAAGGTCAGAGGGAGGAAAATTGCTATAGCTTTCTTCATAATATCACAACATTAAAGGATAAGACAACAGCAGTTAGGGGTTAAATATGTAAAATATTGAAATTTTTTCTCTTAAACTACCTTATACATAAGCAGGCTCGGCTGAAAAAGTCAGCAAACCAATTTTTCAGCAAGTCCTATTCACAATAGATCGTTAGATTTTTAGATTTAAGATTTAAGATGAATCGTATGATGTTGATAATCCGTATTTTAACACAAAGGATGCTTCGATTTTAAACAATTGAACAACAAATACTTACAAAAGTTTAACAGACTATTGATTCAGGTTAACCCCACCTTCCTTTTGTCTATTCCACCCAAACCCACTGGAATTTAATCTCTTCATTACCGGCGGGTTCCACCATCACATCAATTTCATAAACACCTGTGCCGGGGAAAGAGAACTCACCCACACGATGGGATTGGAAATCATCGATCACCCAATCCTGATTGGGTTCGCCAACGGTTTGGCCGGTTGGTTTAACCTTATGAGAAATCACGCTGCCGGCAGCTTTAACTTCAATATTGCTTTCCGGGTCTTCACCCTGAAAACTGTAAGAAACATCCACAGTTTTATTTCCGGGTTCATCCACATAAATTTTCCATTTGAACTTTTGAGGAGAGGTCATGACCACGTGCTCAGGAACGGTACCATTCTTCCTTTTAGGCTGAACATCCGGTCGCCCATCAGCATTGAGGAGATTTTCAGGTGTAAGGGAATATCCGCCAAAAGTGTTCCTGGCCACCAAATCATTCTCATATTCCGGTTCTGAATCATATTCCACCACAACCACCGACACATAAGGACCGGGTTGTGTGGCCGGCAGGTCAATGTTGGTAAAAACACCATTGTGCTGAAAAGAAAGGGTTTCTTTTTGTTTGTCGGCCAGCATGTAGACCCTTGCGGGACGCGTGGAAACGCCGGTGAGAGGCAGCTGTTTATTTAACGGCCAATTGAAAACATGCAGATATAATTTAGTAGTATTTCCGGACTTTTTGGAGGTAATTTTCCCCCAATCATGCAAATCCTTGTCCAGTTCAAATCCTTCGGCTCCATATATTGACTCGCCGTTAATATCCAGCCATCGGCCTATTTCGAGCAATCGTTGGGAAATTTCATGGGGCACATGCCCATTGGCCCGGGGGCCAATGTTCAACATATAATTACCGTTCAGACTCACATTATTGATGAGAGATTTCAAAAGTGTGGTTGTGGATTTCCATTCCGTATCTCCGGCATGAAATCCCCAGGAATGGGCGACCGTTGCCGGTGATTGCCAGGGGAAGTCCTCTTTTTTACTGCCAAGTTGGTTATCGCCCAAAGTCTTGAAATCAACATCCGGATCTTCTTCCAGTGAGAGTCCCAGACGACTGTTAACAATACAGTTGGGTTGCAGCTCCCGGATCAAATCTTTGAGTTGCATCAACTGTTCTTTTGTGATGACCGTTTCGGAGTGATGGATCCACATATCGAACCAAAACATGTCTATTTCTCCATAACCGGTAAGCAACTCCCGTACCTGGGGGATTACCTTTTCCTGCCAATACTGGTCATACGCCTCCTTTGAAATACCGGTAAGCTCCATGGTATGATCCCATCCATATTCATGCGCCCAATCGATCCAATGGGAGTAATAAAGGCCCAGTTTTAAACCGTGCTTCTGACAGGCATCGGCCAGCTCCCGGATGACATCCCGCGGAGGATCGGTGTGTTCGCCCAGATGATACGACCCCACATCGCTGTTCCACAAAGCAAAACCATCATGGTGTTTGGCGGTGATGGTCACGTATTTCATGCCTGCCTTCCTGGCAAGGATCACCCATTCTTCAGGCTCTATTTCATCCCAGTCAAACCGTTCGAGCAGACTTAGGTATTCATCACGCCCAATGCGGTTGCGATACTTGATCCATTCGGCATAATCATTGTCATTGCGCAGCTTTTCACCTTTCCAGCTTCCCTCTGCCCCACTGTAAACACCCCAGTGGATGAACATTCCGAAACGGGCATCGGTAAACCAACGGGCCCGTTCGTTGGTATTCTCCTGGCCATTGGCAGAAAAAGCGAAACAGGAAAAGAAGATAAGAGCAGAGAGCAAACAAACTGAATGATTATTAATAATCATAATCCCACCAATTAATATTTACGGGAAAGATACAATCTTTCTTTTTGAATAAAAACCCGGTTGAAACAAAAACCAACCGGGGTGAAATTATTTAACAGCGACATCAATCCATTGAAAACGATGGCGGTACATCCTCAGGAGAAGCCCCCCATTCTTTATTGGGATATTTCCCCATAAACAACTCCAGGGTGCCGCCTTCAGTGATATCCTGATGCCGGAACCAGGGCTTATTCCAGTTTTCGCCATTCAGCCTGGCAAACTGGATGTATTTGTTTTCAGGCGCATAATTCCGGGCAATGACCTTAAAGGTTTCTCCGTTGGGAAGATTAACTGTGGCTTCTTCGAAAGTGGGACTTCCAATGTTGTACATGGGCAAGCCCGGGGTAACGGGGTAAAAACCCATCTGGGAAAATACGACAAAAGCCGACATGCCCCCGCCGTCTTCATCACCGGGAACGCCCATTAAATCGTTGCGGAACCACTGGTCCAACAAGGTCCTGATGCGCTTTTGTGTTTTCCAGGGTGCTCTGCCATAATTGTACAGGTACGGAATGTGCAAAGAGGGTTCGTTGGCCATGGAAAACTGGCCCACATTACCCGTATGATCAGGCAATTGTGAATAAAACTCAAACTTCAATCCAACACCCAATGGCTCAGCAAACATGGAATCCATATTGGCCACAAAATTTTCCGGACCGCCCATCAAATCAACCAGATCAGCAACATTGTGGGGCACATCCCAACGGTAAACCCAACCGTTGTTTTCGCCATAATACTCACGTGCACCCAGTCCACCGGAAAACCGGTAATCAAAAGGCTGAATAAACTCACCAGCCGAATCTTTGGGATGGAAAAAGTGCGTCTCGGGATGGAACAAATTCCTGTAATTATATGCATCGGACAAAAAGCGCTCATAATCTTCTTCTTTTCCCAGTTCCTGAGCAATTTGGGCCAGACACCATTCATCATAAGCGGTACCGAGGGTAACAGGTACAGGCTGTCGCTTTTCATGCTCCCCCACTTCCGGGATGTGTTCTTCTTCATCAGGGCCAAGGGCCGGAATGTAGCCATGTTCTTTATAGAACTCATCAAGTTCGCCGGCCGGAGCGCCCGACCATGGTGCAAGTGTTTTTTCCGTTATGGCGCGACGGCTGGCTTCATAGGCTCTTTCAAGATCAAATCCGTCCACTCCCTTCCTGTAGGAATCGATGATGGTCGCCACCCCGTGGTTGGAATTCATCCGCCGGCTGTCCCCAGTAATTTCCGGAAAAGTTGGCAACCAGAAGTTGTCCATCTGCCCGGCCATCCGCAGGAATGAGTTGATGATATCGGCCTCCAGTTCGGGTTCAATGATCACCCGCAATGGATGAGTGGCCCGGTAAGTATCCCATATCCAGTCGTCGGTATAAAACGGTGTCCCGTTGTCGTCATGCACCTGACCGTCAAATGCACTGTAATACCGGCCGTCTTCTGATATGTTAACCGGTCGCTCGTAAGTCCGGTAAAGGGATGTATAAAAAACTGATTTCTCGTCTTTAGAGCCTCCTTTGATATCAATTTTTCCAAGGGCTTCATTCCATTTTTTACGGCCTTCTTTATGAAGCTGGGAAATTTCGGCTCCGGCTACTTCCCTTTCGAAATTTTTCCTGGCCTGATCGGCATCGATCAGGGAAATTCCATACCGCACCTTCAGATCATTAATGCCCTTCGAATATTTCAACACAATACAGGCATCTTCTCCCCGCGCTTCTGTTCCGCTGTGAAGCTCTTCTTCATCCAGCACATAAACCTCATCAGGCAAGTTTTCCGGATGCAATGAAAGAAAAATCCTTGTCTGTTTTCCTCCCATCTCGCTTTGAACAATCTGGTGTCCGGAAAGGGATTGACCATCCCATCTCAGTTCGCCGTTGGTGGAATTCACAATTAGATACGATTCCGCATCCTTCTGAAACCGGACATCATAGATGGCCGACTGGTGAGACAGTCCAAAGTCAATAAAAGTCTCCTGTTCATCGAAATAAACGGAATAGGAATAAGGGGTGACTTCTTCAAAATCGTAGCTGTAATCAATTACCGGTTTCAACTCAGATTCATCACCCTGATAAGGACTCAGATTAAAAGCCGAACTACCTCTGTGACTGGTAATGATCAATGGCAAACCACCCAAACGATCACCGGTATAATCATTTCGCTCGGGATATACGCGCAACATACTGTTGGGCAAATGGATGGTGGGATACGTCGGTACCAGCAGATGACTGATGTTTCCGATGTAGGAATTGACATAATCCACAGGTTCCCGTTCTCCGGGAAACACCTTTCCCGGGGCCGACAGCATCAGCACCAGCGCCAATGCCATCAGCATCGTTCTTGAAAGTTTCATAAAATAGCTGTTTTAGGTTACACACAAAACTTCCAGGTTCTTAATTTGGGGGGTTACTCGTCCCAAAAAACAGTCTCACCGGTCTCTGCCGATTGACGTGCGGCATCGAGGATTTTGACAACCCGGATATTATTCTTGAGGGAATAGAGTCCATAACGCTCCACTTCAATATTTCCCTTTATCACATCATAAAAATAAGCAAAAGGATCTTCGTAAACATCAACCTCTCCGGGCGTAATGGATTTTTGTTTTTCCTGTTCCATATCCTCGCTTCGGACCCGCATCTTCTCATCGTTATCGGCTTTTATGTAACCGGTGGCACCGTAAATCTCCATGTCTTTGCGGTTAAACGGCCAGTTCCATGAAGCCTGGATAATGGCCTGTGATTCGGGATAGGAAACAATGATGGTAGCTTCATCATCCACCTCGGGGTAAACATCGGGCTTGAACTGCCGGGTCACGGCGGTCACCGACTCCGGCTTTTCACCCCGTGTAAGAGCGGTCATAATATTGGCCCCGTAACAACCAAAATCGACGATGGCACCACCGCCGTTCAAAACCGGATCAATCAGCCAGTCCAGAAAGTACTTGCCAACACCTATTTCAACAGGCCCCTGATGACCGTGATGGAAGACGACCTTTCTCAACGGACCGGTAAAATTATCATTCCGCAGCATCTGCATGGACTTCATGGTAGTGGGATACCAGGAAGTTTCGTAATTGGTCAGAAGATGGATGTCATGTTCCCGTGCAAGATCTGCCATCCTTGAGGCATGCGACATATTCACAGCCAGGGGCTTCTCTACCATCACATGAATGCCCCGCGGGGCACAGGCTTCCACGACTTCAAGGTGGGAAAATACGGACCCAAACCCAACAACTGCTTCGGGTTCAACCTCATCAAGCATTTTCTCCAGATCGGAAAACAGTAAATCGTCGGAAAGTTCATACCGGTCTGCAACGGTTTGAGTCAATTCCTGATCAAGTTCGAATACACCGACCAACTCAAAATCGCCTTTATCAGGGCGGTCCAGAATGAAGGAAAGATGGCCGTGGGATGTGCCGGCCACGGCGAGACGGATGGGGTCCTGCTCCTGTCCCTTCGTTTTTAACGTGCAAACAAACAGGATCGTAATCAAGAAGAGTAGAATATGATTTCTCATTGGTTAAATTTTTATTTGCTAAGATCGAAAGAAAAAGCAAATTCACATCCCCTGATCACAAAAAATACTCCATTTTTAACTTCAATCTCCGTCATATTTCTGAATATATCCCCCCACTTCCGTTTTTTCCCGGTTAAAAAACCATGAAAAAACACTGCGGCATCTTTCTCATAACCATGCCATTATTAAAAAGAACGACAATGATTGCCAGTAGAATATCACCACTTCAACTCAACTCTCACCCCGTCAGGAGAGTTTTCAAAACTCAGAAAACAAGTATTGGACCCGCCATCCCATGATTGCTCAAAGTCGGATATCTCTTGTCCCTTAAGCGTCAGCTCAGCTTCTTCTGGTTCTTCAGGCAATAAGATACGCATACTATTGGTGGTATTGGCAGGACTTTTAGCCACAAAGGAGTAGCTGCTGCTTCCGGTCTCCTCTTCAGAAACTCTTGCGGCGGTCGCAAGCACCTGCGGTTTATCACGATTTTCTATCCTGCCCAGGTTAAACAACAACACTTGTTCTCCGGGCTGCACGGCCCTTTGAGAAAGAACCGGCAATTCACTATCGAAAAGATCAATAACAGGTTCATCAACGACAAACGGCTCATCATTGATGCTTTCATCCATAACAGCGACAATATCATAAGGGCCCCGTTCCAAATATAAGCTGTTCTTAAAATTCAATGTTTCGGAACCAGCGGCCTCGTACATTTCCCTGACAATATCAACATAACCGGTATCGTTGTCTTCCTCCAAAACAAACTCTTTTGGATCCTGACGCACGATATAAACATCGCCATCGCCAAATTCATATTTCCCGTTTTGGTCAGTAGATTCAATATTCAGCATCTCAAACAGATGTTCCGAGGGAGCCTCATAATCGTTGTCATCCGTATTCCACCATCCCTGAACCGTCTGGAACGGGTCGATGTC
>JAWOCV010000174.1:0-53284 GCA_046483585.1 Marinilabilia sp. | reverse complement strand
AACATTTTCAATTTCAGGGAAGAACGAAAATCCCACCAAGTTTGTCGCCAAAGCGCGCAATTTCGAGATCGTAGTTGATGAACCACGGAATCTTGGCGGAACCGATCAGGGCCCCAACCCGGTGGAATATATCCTTGCCGCTTATGCAGGATGTCTCAATGTTATGGGACATATTGTGGCCAAAGAGCAAGGATTTGAATTGAACGGAATCGAAATTGAGGTTGAGGGCGACCTCGATCCGGATAAATTGTTCGGAAAACCGACAGAAGCCCGTGCCGGATTCCAGGAGATAAGACTAAAACTAAAACCCGATACATCGGCAAGCAAAGAACAACTTGCGCAGTGGGTCGAAGAAGTAGAATCCCGTTGCCCGGTCAATGACAACCTAATCAATGCCACCCCCATCAAAGTGGAAGTGGTCTAAATCAAATAGACAGGCACACAACACCTTACGGGTGTTTCGTGTGCCTGTTTTATATTTCAAAAGTCCGTTAAACTTCTGCAAGTATCTGTATTACAATCTCTTAATATAGGTAACCAACTGTATTAAAACAAAGATAACCAGCATTATATGAATTATCTTAGGCTGAACTATTGATATTAAATTCCTGCTTTAATAAAAATTTGTTCAAGTTCGTTTAAGCTTAAAACGAATCCGCAAAACCCCTTCTTCAAAAGAACTCGACACAAACACAAATTCCCCCACTTCTTCAGTGTTTGAAACATGACTTCCGATACAGGGACAGGCATCATAATCGCCAATTGTTACGATCCGTATATTGTATTCGGCCGCTTCGGGTAATTTCTCAAGATCATACAAATCATCCGCTTCTTTCAATGACATCCAGTGCTCCCTGACTGGAAGACTACGCTGCAGCTGTTCATTCACGGCATCTGAAACAGCTTTTTCTTCCACGCTGGTAAGGGCCCTGTGAAAATAATAATCGCACTTGGATTTTTTCCGTTCCAGATGACTCGAAAAAGCCCGGTTGACATCAAAAAACCTTACCATGGTCTGATTGAGCACATGTTCCGCGGTATGCATATGGGGATCGTAATTCTTCATGATATAACACCTGATCCAATAAGTTCATCACCCTCGTGCCAGGCTGCAAACTGACCTGCAGAAATGCCTCGCTGGGGCTGATCAAAAACAATAAACAATCCGTTCTCTCGTTTGTGCAAAACACCATCCTGCAAGGGTTGCCGGTACCGAATCCGTAATTTAAGCCGCCGGGACTCCCCCATTTCAAGAGCCAGATCGGGACGAACCCAATGAATCTCGTCATTGTTGATCTTCAACACACGACGGAACAAGCCAGGATGTTCTTTCCCCATCCCGGTAAAAATCTGGTTACTGCTCACATCTGTACCGATGACGAACAATGGCTCGGGAAAGCCACCAATATTCAATCCCTTTCTTTGGCCAACAGTATAAAAATGGGCACCATTGTGCTCCCCTATCATTTTCCCGTAACGAGGATGGAACGCAAAGGGACCGGACAGATCTTCAAGTGTTCTGTCATCTGGATCCTCATCAGCCAGGTGCCAGTCACGATTAAACAATTCGCTATCGCCGGGAACAAGAAAAACCCGCCCTTTTTTGGCTTCCAGTTTTTGCTGAAGAAAAACCGGCAAATCCACTTTTCCCACAAAACAGATTCCCTGCGAGTCTTTTTTGTGGGCGGTCACCAATTTCAATTCCGCGGCCAGCCGGCGCACTTCGGGTTTCACCAGATCGCCAATGGGAAACAACGCCCTGGCAAGCTGATGTTGCGAAAGTTGACAAAGAAAATAACTCTGGTCTTTATTGCTGTCTGAACCAGCCAACAAACGATGCACCTCTCCATTTTCGGTTTGAATGGTCTCTTTACGGCAGTAGTGACCTGTTGCCACGTAGTCGGCTCCAAGTTCAAATGCCTTGTCCATAAAAACATCAAACTTGATCTCCCGGTTACAAAGGATATCGGGGTTAGGTGTCCGCCCCTTTTCATATTCCGAAAACATATAATCCACCACCCGGGCCCGGTATTCTGAGCTCAAATCCACGAAATGAAAAGGAATATCCAGCTTGCGGGCTACAGCTTCGGCATCATACTTATCATCAAGCCAGGGACAGTCGGCCTCCAATACTCCAGTCGTATCGTGCCAGTTTTTCATGAACAGACCGATCACTTCATACCCCTGGTCCAGCAGCACCCGTGCCGCCACACTGGAATCTACTCCCCCTGAAAGTCCTACAACCACACGTTTTTTCCGATCCGTCATTAATTCTATTGTATTTTGAGCTGCAAAGTTAATGCTTTTGCAATAAATTTTGAGGATGGCTCAGGTTTGATCCCGAAGTTGACGGAATTTTTCCAGAAAACCGGCAGTTTCCCTTACCAGCCGCTGAACTTCCAGTCCATGTTTCAGGTCAGGGACAATTCCTCCTTTACTTTCACCTTTCAGAAACTCATAATGAGCATGGATCAGAGGTCTCAGCCACCCGCCGGGCACATGCCCGGAAGGGAAGGCCGTCGCAGGTTTATAGTCACTGCCGGTAAAGACCTCTTTCCACATATTATCTTCTTCCATGAAATATTCGAAACGATCCGGAGCATATGAGTTGTAACGCAATGCCCCCTTTTCCGCAAATATCTCAAAAGAAAACTTGTCACCCATGCCTGAAGTGATCCGGCTTGCCGACAAATGTCCCACAGCTCCGGTGGTCTTGTCAAGCAGAGAAATTTCGGAATACAGGTCTGAATTTTCCGGGACATCTTCAAAAGCACCCCCCTGAAGACCGTTGATGATTTTCATATCATGTCCCAGAAAAGCGATCATCATACTCACCGCATGTGAGCCCAGATCGGCCATGGCTCCTCCATCCGGTGCCGGGGTCAAACGGCTGCGACGTTTTGCACGATAATTCTGATCCAGGTAGTCGCGATGCATATAATTAAACCGAAAATGGACCGGTTTACCCAGAACATTACTCCGCCAAAGCTCCAGTGCCTTGTGAATGGCTGAGGAGGCCAGCAATTGAAAACCGATGCGAACCTCAACCGTTGAGGTGGCTTTTTCAACCAATCTCTTTATTTTTTCCTCCTCTTCAATGTTTGAGCAAATAGGCTTCTCGAGATACACACGGCGGACATTGTTCATTTCCAAAGCCGCTTTGAGGTGGGCATAGTGGACATTGTTCGGCCCCAGCACATAAACGGTATCAATATCTTTCCGTTTGAAAAAACGCTCAGGATCCAATGCCTCCTCAAATTCATATTTGCGGGCAAAATCCGTTCGACTCACCTCCCTTGCAGACGAAACCGCCTTGAATGCAACAGAAGGAGCATCATCGTAATAAAATTTCAACGCATTCAAAGCATAGGCATGGGCACGGGCTATCCCGCCAGCCCCGATAAAACCAGTACTTACTTGTTCCATAAAATCCATGTTATGTTTGGGGCTAAAATATGCAAATTCCCCAACATGTAAAAAGAAAACGGGACCTCCCCTGAAAAGAAGGTCCCGCCTACCAACCAATTGTCAACAAACAAAAAATCAAAACAAATTAGATTTTTAGAATTTAAGATTTAAGTTGCTTGTTCCTGGGTTAATTGGTTGCTGGTTTGCCTGATGTCATTCTGAGCTTGCGAAGAATCTCTAACAGTCTTTAAAAAAGTTTCTTATGAAACTCGCATGACAAGAGTTTCCCTAAAGTCGACGAGAGATATCCTCTCCCATTGGCGGCATATGCCGGATGCGGTAATTCATTCCTCATTCAACAGGTACAACGCTGTTATCTATCCTCCGGCCGTTCATGATCACGGCATCTCCCTGCTGAAGTCCGGTAACCCGGGCAATTTCACCACACTTCACCATGAAAAGCATATAGACATTCCGTTTATCAGGAAGATCATAAAGTCCTTCAAAATTTCCCTGCCCTTTGGAAATAATAACATCCGCTTTTTCAAAAATGTCCCTGAACCGGCTTGAGCAAAACTCAAGCATGGTGGAAGGGGCATCAAATCCATTTTCAACAATGTGAGCCACCTGATCCATGCCGACATCAAAAGCATCCTGGAGAGTGACATCATTCAGAACCACTCCGCCCCTTACAGCAAATACGACATTGGAATGTTGCAGGGTTTCTATAAAAAGTTTATCGGTCACTATTTCACCGGCATTATCGCCAAGGTATAGAACCATTTCAGCATTTCTGACCGCCTCGAACAAACCGGCAGAATCATCTACAGAAACCTCTTTGCTTAAAGCTTCATCAAAAGTTTTATCCAGATCAAACTGCCGCGGAGGACCAAAGTCAATGATATTACCGGCCAAAGCATATTTAAGGGCGGTCATCAGAGGATCCGGATTTTCCATTACAGTCTTTTTCAGAACGGGATAACGATCCATCAACAGATCATTGTAATACCGCTTTTCCTCATAAAAAAGATCCTCAACACCAGTCTCCGCTCTAATGATCTGGTTCAGATATTGAGCACTGTATGGAGAAGGATATTTCACCCCCTCGGTGTTAAGGAAATGATCGAATTTTTCTGTAAGGTACGCACGACGTTCGGCCGGCACATTGAATTTTTTAAAAAACCGCTCAGCTTGTTGCTGAAAGCAAGAAACACAGTTAACATCTATCATAAAAACCCTTAATGAGTACACTGATTCACTCCAGCTGCCAGATTACCTTCCAAAAAATCACTGATCAGCTCTTGTGGAGATTTTGCAGAAACACCAATAACCGGTTCTATATTATATTCCCGGAAAAGAGCCAAAGCCTTTTGACCAATTCCCCCGACCAAAACCACATCAACATCCTTTTCTTTCAGCCACCGCGGAATAATCCCAGGGGCATGTGGTGGCGGAATTTCTTCTTTAAAATCCATAACCCGGCCATCAACCACTCTGGCCATGACAAAATGCTGACAATGCCCGAAATGCCCGCTTAAACGCCCGTCCACAACAGGCACGGCAATAATCTGTTCCATAATTTATTGTTATAATTGTCCGTTAAACTTTCTTAGTATTTGTTATTCAACTATATAAACCAGAAGTGAAGTCTGTGTTAAAACACAAATTATCAACAATATATGAATCATCTTAGATCTTAAATCTAAAAATCTAACGATCTATTATTGTTCAATAGTCCGTTAAGCTTTTGTAAGTATTTGTTATTCAATTGTTTAAAATCGAAGCATTCTTTGTGTTAAAATACGGATTATCAACATCATATGATTCATCTTAAATCTTAAATCTAAAAATCTAACGATCTATTGATTGTTATCTGTTATACAAAAATTTAGCCAGCCGAAATATACAAAACGCTATGCAAAATTTTCCGGCCGGCTAAACTGAACCATTCGTTTTAATTAAGGGTAAGCCGGGAAATTCCCAGGCCGGCATTAATCTTAATTTTCAGATCTTGATCGGAATATCCGGATAAAGCTAACATCATCCAAAGCCCCGTCCAAAGCCCCTTTTACGTCCTCTTCCACTCCGGGCCCCTCTTCCGCTCTTTTCAGGGCCACGGCCGGCACCCATGCGACCTTCATCATTGGCATATCCAGGAACAGAATTTCCGCTACAAAATCCTTTTCCACGTCCGGTGCGGGAACCTTGTCCCAACGGTCCGGTTTTGTCTCCTGCTGGCATATCTCTCATTTTTTATAGTTCGACATCTAATTTACAACACAAAGTGAACAAATGTTCATTTAAAATGCAAATTTCAAACGACTTTTTTTTTAGCCTGAACCACTGACTTCGCTGACCTTCGTTTCATAAATTATTGTTTTTGAACATGTTCAGGTTAACCAAGAAGTTTTCTAAAAAGTTAAAACATGGTATTTTTTTGTCATTCTGAACGCAGTGAAGAATCTCACCTTCAGTATTCTAGACTATTTTTGCTTTGCTTTAGCCTTATTTCTAATTTTCGTGTATTTTTTTTGCAAAATATTGTCCAATGGTTTATTGTAAAATGACTACGCTATCTATCCGTTGTTTGGATCAACGAATTAACGTGAATTTTGGTCGCACTCTTCGATATTAAAACGGGCAGACCGTTTTTTCAAAAAGCTGTAAAACAGCTTTTCCATTCGCGATAATTCGCGCAAATTCGGCAACCAAAAAATAATTGCGAAGCAATTAGCTAATCCTACAAATTAAGATTTGATTCTTTTAAATAACTTATTTGGTTCTGGCTTGTCCAGGGTGGGATAATAATAAAGCCTTTTTAGACACCCTTGCTACCGGCAACAGGGATTATTAATAAATAATCCGGGTTAGAAAGTTTCCGATAAAGCTGGAAAAGACAAACGGGTGACTTTATTATTTTCGTTAAGAGCGGTCATAACAAAAACCGCTCTGGCAGCTTTATGCCGGGTGTTCATGTGTTGTGATTCGGCATACAGGAGAACTTCCACCTCAAGTTTTACCGGGCTGGCACCCCGCACTGAGCCAATAATTTCAATGATAGAATTTTCTTCTATGGGTGCAATAAATTCAATCTGATCAACCCTGGCTGTGAATATTCTCTGCCTGGTGGCCCGCGTGGCAGTAATAAACGCCACTTCGTCCATCCATTTCATCATCTCGCCCCCAAATAAGGTTCCGTTGGCATTAAGTGTACCAGGAAACACCATTCTGCATTGCCGTGTTTCGGCTAATTTGTAAATATCTTCTTGTGCCATTGTAACAACTTTTACCGAATGCAAATACAAAGATAAAACATAATCCTTGAAAAGAACAAATGTTCACAACTTGATTTAGATACTGCATTCGCTCGTTGTCCGAAAAAACTTATATTTGCATAAAAAGACGGCACCGATTTAGCCAAACAAAGGATCAAATAATTATCTGATGCCCAATCAACGAAGACATAGAAAAGTAGAGTCTCCACCTTCCATGGAGGGTTTCAAGCCTTTTGGCATAAAAATGAAGCACCTCGAAAAAGTGGTTTTATATTTTGAAGAGTATGAAGCCATTCGTCTGATCGATTACGAAAACATGAACCAGGAAGCTGCAGCCGCGCGGATGAATGTTTCCCGGCCAACATTTACCCGCGTATACAAACATGCCAGAAAGACCATCGCACAGGCGTTGGTTGAAGGGAAAGCCATATTAATCGAAGGCGGCACTTATATCTCCGAGAATTACTGGGTCCGGTGTAACAATTGTTGCAAGCTCACCACGACACCTCAACCCGTAAAATCCTGCCCTCATTGTCACTCCACTGAATTGAAGGGCATTCACGCCCCCAATTGACAGCAACAAAATGCGGCCGGCGGTGGTGCCTTGCCTCTTTTTCTTGAACACTACATGGGCCCATTTCTTACCTGAACCATTTTCAAATCAAATTTGACGAGGCCGTCTGTATTTCGCCGGTAGTTGAGCATCGTTTTAGATTATTTAGTGTTTGTCTATTACAATAGACCGTCAGATTTTTAGATTTAAGATTTAAGATGACTCATATTACATGAATAATCTGCATCTTAGCAAAAATAGCGCACGTTATATAAATAACTAAAATTCAAGTTTTTGAAAAAGTTTAACGGACCATTATATAAAGGAGCACTTGCAAAGCGCTGACGCCACGGCGCTAAAGCTTTAGGCGGCACGCGGTCGCAAGCTTTGCTCTGCTGAAGCTACTCGAAAGCGAGGCCTGGCAATTGGCACTTTCTGAACAGACACACATATTGGGAGATTTTTTGCGAGATTATAGACCGGCACTGTTTATGAAACGAAATTCGACGAAGTCAATTAATCAGGTTAAAAATCCCCTAACCCGGATTATTCATAAGGGAAAATAATTTATGAATAGTTCAGTCCTCCTAAAAAAAAGAAGCTGAAAAGGGACAAATACGTTCCCCATTCCAGCTTCCTGCAACTTATAATAGACTTGATAATTATGGCTGACGTGCAAAAGTTATAACCTCAAAAAAGCAAGGATAACTACTGCCGGCCCAGACTAAACAAAGTTTGTTTCCGGTTCTGTGTCCATAGCAAAACTGCATCATTTTTTCTTTTCCCAGATGGCCTCCATATCCTCAAGAGTTCTTCCTTTAGTTTCAGGAACAAACTTCCATACAAAGAGAAAAGACAAGATGCTCATAAGACCGTAAAATCCATAAGTCATGGTGCTGCTGAATTCCATCATACCAGGATAAGTTGATGAAATAAGATAATTGGCAGCCCATTGCGATGCAACAGCTATGGCAACAGCTTTGCCACGGATTCTATTGGGAAAAATTTCGGCAATCAACACCCATGTAATGGGGCCCCATGACATCATAAACGAGGCCGTGTAAATAATGATAAACACCAGCGTGCTGACACCGATGATCTCAAAATAGGCCAGTCCGGCAATCGAAAACATCCCGATCGCCATACCGGTAGACCCAACCATCAGGAGTGGCTTGCGGCCCCATTTGTCGACTGTATAAATGGCTACAACGGTAAAAATGACGTTGACCAGGCCCATTATCACAGTCTGCATCATGGAAGCATCTTTAGCAGCGCCCATACTTTCAAATATCCGGGGCGCATAATACAAGGCCACGTTGATGCCGACAAACTGCTGGAAAACCGACAACAAAATACCAATGATGATAACCGTTTTCCCAAAAGCAAACAATCTGCCTGAATGATGTTCCAAACTTTCACGGATATCGCTCATAATTTCCCTGGCCCTTTCCCTACCGTTGATCCGGGTAAGTACATCCAGCGCTTTATCATTCTGATTATTCAGAGCCAGGTAACGGGGTGTTTCAGGAACAAGAAACAACAGCAATCCAAAAAGGCCGGCCGGAACGGTCTCAGACAAGAACATCTTTCTCCAGCCCACTTCATTTATCCATTCAATGGGTTGTCCATGGGCAATTCCCCAGTTGACAAAGTAAACCACCAGCATCCCAAATATAATGGCAAATTGGTTAAGTGAAACCAATTGTCCGCGAATATTGGCAGGGGCAATTTCTCCAATATACATAGGCCCCAGGGCCGAAGCCAGTCCAACACCAATACCGCCCAGTATGCGGTAAAAATTGAACATGACCAAAAGACCTATAGTCGGGTCATCTTTTGGGAAAAAGAAAGTCTCCGGGAAAGCCGATCCTAAAGCAGAAAGAAAAAAGAGAACGGCAGCAAACTGCAAAGAACGTTTTCGCCCCCATCTGGAAGCCAGAATACCTGAAACAATCCCCCCTATAATACAACCAATTAACGCACTTGAGGTCGTCAGTCCATGAATCCAGGAACTCAATCCCTGAGGTTCAATCAAATATGCCTGAACGGCCTGCTCAGCACCACTTATGACTGCCGTATCATAGCCAAACAACAAACCACCAAGTGTGGCCACAAGCGTAAGGGCTACTACATAAAACTTTTTTTGTCCTTCCATTTAAACAGAGATTTTAATAAAATTCATATCGTAGATTTAATGACAAAAACACCCGTCCGGTAAATTTTCTGTCACACAAAAACGCTAATCTAAACAAACTGTTCTCTTTTCTGTCACAATTTACCAGATTCACCAAAGAAAAGGGAGGTGACAGACAATATTCGACAAAACAGTCACCTCCGCTTCTTTTCTGGAAAACCAAGCTAAATTAAATATATAAATTCAACAGTGCTTCATACAACTCTTGTTTGCCACTGATTTGAGCAGGCTCACCTTTTTCAAGAGCAATTTTCCGAAGATCTTCCAGGGAGAGTTTTCCATTCTCAAACTCTTTTCCCTTTCCGCTATCGAAGGAAGCATAACGCTCGTCACGCATCTTCTTGTAATCCGACTTATTCAATATCTGATGAGCCGATTTCAATGCACGCGCAAAAACATCCATGGCAGCGATGTGAGCAATAAAAAGATCTTCGCGATCGGTAGAATTTCGGCGTAATTTGGCATCAAAATTAACCCCGCCGGTTGTAAAACCGCCGGCTTCAAGAATAACCAGCATGGCCTCTACCGTTTCGTAAATATTAATGGGAAACTGATCCGTGTCCCATCCGTTCTGATAATCTCCACGGTTGGCATCAATACTACCAAGAAGACCTGCATTGGCGGCCATCTCCAGCTCATGCTGAAATGTATGCTGGGCCAGGGTAGCATGGTTCACCTCAATATTCAGTTTGAAATCCTTATCAAGACCGTAGTGACGCAGGAAACCAATGACTGTTTCAGCATCGAAATCATACTGGTGCTTGGTCGGTTCCATTGGTTTGGGCTCAATGAGGAAAGTTCCCTTAAATCCGTTTTTACGGCCATAATCACGAGCCATCGTCAGAAGCTGTGCCAAATGATCCTTTTCCCGCTTTGTTTTGGTATTGAGCAATGACATGTAACCTTCCCGGCCACCCCAGAAAACGTAATTCTCACCGCCAAGTTCGATGGTCGCATCAATGGCGTTTTTTATCTGAGTACCTGCATGGGCCACAACATCGAAATCAGGGTTGGTCCCTGCTCCGTTCATATAACGGGGGTTGCTGAACACATTGGCTGTGCCCCACAAAAGTTTTATGCCGGTGGCCTTTTGCTTCTCTTTGGCATATTCCACCATTTTTTGCAAACGCTCTTCGATTTCTCCAACGGGACCATCTTCTGCCACGTCAATATCATGGAAACACCAGAAAGGCATCCCGATCTTGGTCATAAATTCAAATGCGGCATCCATGCGATTCTTGTTACGCTCCATAGTATCCGCGGCATTATCCCAATGGAATTCTTTTGTGCCTGGTCCAAATGGGTCCCCACCTGCACCGGTTAAAGAATGCCAGTACGACATGGCAAACCGGAAATGTTCTTTCATGGTCTTTCCGCCAACCACTTCATCTTCGTTGTACCATCTAAAGGCAAACGGATTTTTAGATTCTGGTCCTTCAAATTTAATTTTCCCCACACTGGGAAAATATTCCTTTTTTCCGATTAATACATCCATTGTTTACTATTTTAAAAGTTTGTACAATTGCTGTTTCCAGTCTTCATAATGTTCACAGACGGCATCTTTCTCGTTATCGGGAACAATGGTTTCCAGTTTTTCCAGATTATCAAAGGCTTCTGCCGGATTGTTCCAGATCCCGGCACCTACAGCCGCCCCTCTCGCAGCACCAAGGGAACCATCGGTATCATAAAGTTCGATGGAAGAATCGGCAAGATTGGCAAGTGTCTGGCGAAATAGGGGGCTAAGAAACATATTGGCTTTACCTGCGCGAATCACCTTGGTATTAACGCCCATATTCTGCATGATGTCCATCCCATAACGGAAACTAAAGGCAATGCCTTCCTGCCCGGCTCTTAAGAGGTGACTTTGATTATGAATATTAAAATTCAAGCCGGACATCCCGGCTCCCGGGTTGGCATCCTCAAGAACGCGTTCGGCTCCGTTTCCAAAAGGGAAAATCCTGAGCCCTTCTGAGCCGGTTGATGCCTTCATCGCCAATTCGTTTATTGCATCATAATCCAGGTCTTTTGCCGTATTTTGCCGCAACCAGGCATTCAGTATTCCGGTCCCGTTAATACAAAGCAAAATTCCGAGGCGACGTTGTTCACGTGTATGGTTAACATGGGCAAAAGTATTGACGCGCGAGCGGGGATCTGGCGCCAATTGATCGCTCACCCCGTAAACAACCCCTGAAGTACCGGCAGTAGCGGCTACTTCACCGGGTTCAAGCACATTCAATGAAAAAGCATTATTGGGTTGATCCCCCGCCCTGTACGCCACAGGAATACCTGCTTCAAGTCCCAGTTCTTCAGCAATATCCGGAAGCAGTCCTCCCTGGTCGGAAAAGGTGTCAACCTGCGGTGGAAGGAGATCCCCGGAGAAACCAAAATGATCCAGAAGCTCCTGTGAGACTTCATCTTTCTGAAAGTCCAGGAAAATGCCTTCCGAAAGACCTGAAAGCGTTGTATTCTTTTCTCCGGTCAACCGGTAAGCAATATAATCCCCCGGCAACATGATCTTATCGATTCGTGCGAATGTATCAGGTTCATTATCCTTGACCCATTTAAGTTTGGCGGCCGTAAAATTGCCCGGCGAATTGAGCAAATGATCGAGCGACCATTTTTCACCCAATTTACTGAACGCTTCCCGCCCATATGGAACGGCACGGCTGTCACACCAAATGATAGATGGCCGGACAACCTTCCCCTGCTTATCCAAAGCCACTAAACCATGCATCTGATAAGTGATACCAATGGCCTTAATTTCCGTGGATTGAACGTTAGTATTGTTCAGCACTTCTTTCAGGGCTTGTTTCAGGTTCTCCCACCACTCTTCGGGAGATTGCTCTGCCCAATCGGGATGAGGAGCCGAGATTGGCATTTCTGTCTTTGGGAAAAAGGCCGAACCAATACTTGTTCCTTTATCAATGTTAAGCAGATTCACCTTCACCGAGGAACTGCCTATGTCAAAGCCTAATGTGTAATTCATCTTTACTCTGTTCTGTTCTGGTTAGTTGAAAAATATTATATATTTGGGCAGTGATCTCAAAGAGATTCCCTTACCCGTATTGTTGTTGGAACACAGATTTTCATCGGGACATCATTGGCGACAAATTCCGCAGCTTTTTGTCCTAACATTCTAAAATCGGTCGACAAGACCGTAATGCCCTTATAAATAAATTTTTTCATAGGTGTTTCGTTGTAAGAAATAAATCCTACATCCTCCCCGGGTTCAAGACCTTTTTCTCTGGTTTGCTCCAAAAAACGGCCAAGGATCCGGTCACTCACGCTAATATACGCAACACCTTTTTGAACTTCAAACTGACTGCTGTCTTTCAAAACCTCATACCTAATATGGTGCTTCCGGCAAAACTTTTTGAAGTATTCAACGGAATCGTAAGGATGATTGGTATACTCCGGATAAACGAACACCATGCGATCATATTTACGGACAAGATGAAGTGTTTTTTCCAATTCATCCAAAACGGGTTCGCCGAAATCCTGATACAACACGTTACTGGTCTCAGTAGCATAAATCTTCCAGTCGATCAGTAACAATTTATCCTCGGGCAGTAACCCAAGTGTCTCCTCCATGGAAGGATGATCAAAAGGCATGACCACATACTTGGCATATTTCCCTATACTCTCCTCTATTTGTTTACGAAAAACATCGGGTTTGTAATGATGAAAGTGCACATCAGCAATGACATTATCCGGTAGATTTTTAATAAAAGAATCATAAAGGACTTCTTTATAGGCTTTGAATGTATCCAGAAAAAGAAAAACTCTCCGAATCTCTCTTGCAATAAAATACCCCTTATTGGGGACCGAATCGATGACACCCTGGTCTTTCAGAATCGAATAAGCCTTAAAAACCGTATCACGTGAAAGTTTATATTCCCGACAAACATGGTTCACCGAGGGCAAATGATCCCCTATACTCAACCGTTTGTCAGAGATGGCGTTGTTCACCGACTCGACCAACTGGCGAAACTTCGGCACATCCGAAGTGCTGTCGATCAGGAACCTAAACCCCTTATTTTCATTTGTTTCAGCCATTCTGTTCTGGTATGTGGAAAGTACAAATATAGTTTTTTTCACAGAAACGTTCATTTATGAACCCTAATTTTTTGAAGAAAATTCTAAGAGTAACCGGCAGATAATTGTTTTTCAATGAAATGAAAGTCCTCCCGGATCGGCTCCGGAAAGGCCTTTTGCAGTCAGGGCCCGTTTGGGGGCAGGGAAGTTCTCAAAAGAAGATCTCTCATCCTCTTTTTGGTCAACGTTGTTTCGGGGAATTATGGAACCTGTTTCAGAGGGAATGAATTTGTTTGCAAAAACTTCATTTTCAATAAAACACATTTTATAGGATATGGTCCTTCACAATGGTTCCTTCCAGAGTGAGGCTCAGGCTTAAAGTTGCATGTATTTTAATCAAACACCCAAAAGCAAGGTTAATTTTCATTAATTTAATGATCCTTCTGCCATATATCCCGATAAACCACTTACATTTGCACCGCAATAAAAAACGTGCCCGATCAATAAAGGCGCGTTTCTGAGAGTGCAAGGGAATTTTTCTTTTCCACGAACGCTCCAGAATTACTATTTTGAGAAACTTCACGTTCAAACAACCAGAAAAGATGGCGATGGTTACGACAACGTGAGACTCAACACGGGAACCACGTTTCTTTTTTGGCTGCTCAATCAATCTGCATTCCCTGAAGAAACTTTACAAGACGATCGGAAACTTGATCATCTGCGGGCAATATGTGATTTGCCAGGGCGGATGTTAATGTTCTGTATTTTCAAAACAATGAGGCTTTTCCCTCTCTGTTTTCGACATATTATTAAAAAGGCCTGTTCGTTTCTCCTTGCTGATCTTCGGCCGGGAATAAAGGCCGCAAAAATCTTAAATTAAACACATGCAAACATTTGATGAAATGGGGTTGTGCCCCGAACTTCTCAAGTCGCTTGAGGAAATGGAATTCAAAATTCCAACGCCCATTCAGGCCGAAACCATCCCTTACATACTGGACTCCAGCAACGATCTTGTCGCCCTTGCACAGACCGGAACCGGTAAAACAGCAGCCTTCGGACTCCCGGTACTCAACAAAACAGACCAGGACCGTAAAGAAATTCAAAGCATCGTTCTATGTCCTACACGTGAACTATGTCTCCAGATCACAAGTGACATTGAACGTTTTAGCAAACATCTTCCCTTTTCAACTGTAGCGGTTTATGGTGGAGAACCCATATACAAGCAACTCGGTGCACTGAAAAAAGGTTGTCACATCGTTGTCGGGACACCGGGACGTGTCAACGACCTTATCAACCGGAACAAGCTGGACCTGTCATCGGTCAGTTTTTTGGTTCTTGACGAGGCAGACGAAATGCTCAAAATGGGCTTCAAGGATGAGATGGACGCCATACTGGCGCAAACCCCTGCCATGAAGCAAACACTCCTTTTCTCGGCAACAATGCCTCCCGACATTGCCTCCCTCACAGGACGGTATATGAATACCCCGCACAAGATCAGTGTCACGGCCAAAAACAAAACTGCAGAGAATATTGAACACCGTTACATGGTCACCTCACCGGCTACAACTTACCAGGCTTTAAGGCGATATGCCGACATGCATCCCGACATTTACAGTCTTGTTTTTTGCAGAACACGCCAGGAAACAAAAGACATTGCCGACAAACTCATCGCCGACGGCTACAATGCCGATTCCATTCACGGAGATCTTTCCCAGGGACAACGCGACCAGGTTATGGGACGTTTCCGCAAAAGACACCTGCAATTGCTCGTAGCAACCGATGTAGCGGCAAGAGGACTTGATGTCACCGACCTTACTCACGTTATCCATTTCCACATTCCCGACGATCCGGAAAACTATGTCCACCGCAGTGGAAGAACAGGAAGGGCAGGAAAATCAGGAATCTCTATGGCCATCATTTCGCCGGGTGAACAAAGAAAGATCAAAATGCTGGAAAAGCAGATCAATAAAAAGCTTACAAGAGAAATGGTCCCCGCCGGTCATGATGTCTTCAGCAAAAGGGTTTCGAACTACCTTGATGCAATGGCAGAATACGAGCCCGAAAACTTTGCAGAGGAAGATTTCGAAAAACTTATTGCTGAAAAACTGGGGCACTTGAGCAAAGAAGAACTTTTGAAAAAGATCATGTCAAAAGAATTTTCGCGGGTACATAACGAGTATAAAAACTCTCCGGATCTCAACATCCTGAGCAATACCCGGCCGGGAAAAGACAGAACCCTACGTCAGAAAGAAAAGATAGGTCAAAAAAACGGACGCAAAGGACAGCGTTTTTCACGATTCTCCATCAACCTTGGTGTCAAAAATGACCTGAGGCCGGACCTCCTGATTAATATTATTAACAGGCATACGCCCGATCACAAAATTAAGATCGGAAGGATCGATATACAAAACAAACATACCATCTTCGAAGCCGACGGGAATTACGAAAAAGAACTGGTTAAAGCCTTCAGGAAAGCAAAATACAAAGGCAATCCATTGATGGTGCAACCATTTCAGAAATAACATTCAAAAAGAGGGCCGCCCGTAAAATACGAACGGCCCTCCATTAACCAAACCTAACCCTAAACTATGAGAAAACTTAATTCAATATAAACAAAGCTCGTGCCGAAGTCAATACCAATCATGTTAAATTTAAATAATGGTTCTTTTCCTGACTTCGTTTCCGGATCAAATTCATAACATCAAATCCGGTTTTTCTTATTACAAATGTAATATCATTTTACCTTCTGTAAACAGGAATCTCAGTTAAACAAAGTTAAAGTAAAATCATCATCTTAATCGCTGATAGCAACAGGGGTTATTTATGAAACGAAGATCGAAGAAGTCAATAAGCCGCCTTAAAAAAGAACCAACCATCTACTTCGACAGCTTCAGTAAAAATCAGGCCCGTAAGAAATTGAATATAAACCAAATAGGGCATTCATGTCAAAACCGATAGTTAAACGAAACACTTAGGTTCTCTTTAAACTGAAGATTGTCAGATTCGTTGCTATAATACCTCAGATATGTACCTATTCTTGTACTCAGAAACATACTAATCCTCATATCCAAAATCAACTCCCACTGGCCCTGAATCTGATTATCTTTTCTCATGTATTCGAAAAAGAAATCCAGGTTGGAAGCCAGATTAAAATCTTCGGATATCTCCCACTGAAAATTATTCACTAATGAAACCCCGCCCATATAATCAACTTTACGGTCTTCATCGATCTTATACCGGGTTTGGTCAACTTTAGCCGTATCCATCACAGCTGTCATTTTCGAAGAAAAAGGCAGCAACATCAGGGTAAAATCTTTTTCTTTATAGTCCATCCCAGCAGCCATTGTGAAATAAGCGGGGGCCATAAAACCAGAAATGGGATTTTCTTTCTGGACATCACTCCTTTCATAACCATTAAAAAATTGAGTTTTAAAATTAAAAAGACCACTATAAAACCATTTTTCACTGGCACTAAGCCCATATTTGGAGTTTAACTCAATAAGATCATCATTCACTCTGGCTTTCTTATCCCCGGAATTGAGCACCCCTAACTTGTGGATACCGTAACTCTCCCATTCCACATTTTTGTGTTTATAATGGGCATGTAAGCGAAGATCACTTAGTAAAGCAATATTATTCTCGCCCCCTTTGGTCCAGTTATCCATATAGGCCTGGGAAAACTGGATATTCTCAGTGCCTCCATAAACCCAGGGATCTTTTTTAACCTGCTTTTTCAAAAGTTTTTTATCTGTCTCGGGAGAATCCCAGTGTCCCAGTTGGGAAAAACTCCCAAAAACAGACTGTCTCTGAAACAAACCACTGTCTGAAGACAAAGAAGGCGGGTCAGGGATGCTGTCCCATATTTCCTGGGTCCGGGCCGGTTCTTCTATAAGTAAACGCTCCATGGATTTCTTTATGGGAGACTGATCAATGGAATCGATCAAAGTATCGGCGCGGAAAGGATCTTTCAAAAAACGATCAGACTCTTCTGTGGTGTCTTGCCGGTGGAAATCATAACCATCAACATCCCCGTATTCCGGCGTGCGATATTTTAAACGCAGGGCAAAAGGCTTATATTCCCGGGGGGGAGGCCAATTGGTGCCAATCAGATGTGGATTGAAAGAAGTTGTATCTTTTCCGGTTCCGTGAAATAAATGATCCAAAGTTCTGATGCGATACATAACAGAACGCGCGTGCCGGTTGTAATGATCTTCCAGATTGATTCGCACACGCCCCGAAGAAAAATGCTTTTCTACAGGAAACATGGAATCCACACACTGAAGAATCTTCAAAAGTTCTGTCCGGGAATCTTCTGAAAGCGTATCCTTTTGCTCAACAATCCGGCTGTTATGCAAGTCCGGGACAACAACAGAAACCTCGATAGAATCAATGGATAGCACTTGCGATAGGCCAACAGGCGCCAATAAGAAAACAAAAACAAAAAATAAACAAACCCGTTTTATCATTATCTCAAAATTCAAACGGCAAAATTAATGTATTAAACAACAATAGGAAATAGAATTCAAGAGGTCTTCAATAAATCCGGAATGGGATCACTCTCAAGTAAAAACATCTCCAGCCTGCCGACCAAATTTACAAAAACACCTCCAAGTCTCCCTGCGGAAAACAAAAATCATGCATTTCTCTTTTCCTTTAAACACAATTGCAACAAATTTATTTTCCATAGCTTTGCATTTTCGGAAAAAGACGCCTGAATGAGAGATTTGACCAACGGACCTGAAGGACGACTAATACTCCGCTTTGCTGTTCCCATGGTGATCGGAAACATTTTTCAACAGCTTTACAATGTGGTGGATTCGATCATCGTAGGTAAAGTACTGGGCGACCAGGCTCTGGCTGCAGTTGGGGCTTCATTTCCCATATTTTATACACTCATTGCTTTTGTCATCGGCATTGGAAGTGGGGCAACAGTCGTGATCAGCCAATATTTCGGTGCCAAAGATTACCAACAGGTGAAAAAAGCCATTGGCACCATCTATATGTTTGTTTTTGCGGCATCGGTGGTTTTATCTCTGATCGGAATCATCTTCAGCCGGGAGATATTCACCATGCTCAAAGTAGGAGAAGATGTAATGCCCGAAGCCGTCCGGTATTTTTCCATTTACATGTCAGGGCTGGTCATTTTTTTCGGATTTAATAGTACAGCATCGATATTAAGGGGATTGGGTGACAGTAAAACACCCTTATTGTTTTTTACCATTTCAACGATCGCTAACATCGGATTGGACCTGTTGTTCATTATTGGCTTTGGATGGGGAATAGAAGGAGCTGCCATTGCTACCATTGTTGCACAGGGAGGAGCTTTTCTGACCGCCATTCTCTATCTGAACCATCGCGAACATCTGATCCATTTTAGCTGGAAAGCCATGACATTTGACTGGCAGATCTTCAGGCAAAGTGTGCGAATCGGCCTTCCGACGGGCTTTCAGCAAAGTTTTGTGGCTCTGGGTATGATGGCCATGATCCGGATCATCAATGATTTCGAAACACCGGTATTGGCAGCCTACACAGCAGCCAGCCGCATTGATGCCCTGGCAGCCATGCCGGCGATGAACCTGGCATCAGCCCTGGCGGCTTTTGTTGGACAAAACCTTGGCGCAGGGCGTACCGATCGCATTCGTAAAGGTCTCAGAGCAACACTATTTATGACCTGGACCCTAAGCCTGGTTGTTATGACGATCGTTATTTTCCGCGGATCGGAACTAATGTCTTTATTCACAGATAGCCAAGAGGTTATCCAGCATGGTCATGATTACCTGATCATCATCTCCTCATTTTACCCTGTTTTTGCCACGATGTTCACCATGCACGGCACCCTCAGGGGAGCAGGGGACACGCTTATCCCCATGTTCATAACACTAATTTCTTTATGGATCGTAAGAATTCCCCTGGCTGCTATTTTATCCGATCATTTAGGCCCTTCAGGCATTTGGTGGGCCATACCCTCCGGCTGGACCATCGGCCTGATCGGAACGATCAGCTATTATCTGACAGGAAAATGGAAGAATAAAGGAGTGCACTCAAACAAGGAAAAGGATTATCAATCCATATAATAGAGGAATCCTTCAGCGAAAAAAGAGAGGGATGGCAACTGAAAAAAACGAATCCCTGGCATTGGTGAAAAACATGTGAGACTCTGAATAATAAAACTATTCGATGTACTTAAGCAATTTAATGCTCTCTTTAAAAGTTTTTATGGAAGAGATAACAGTAAAATTATCAGGCAGGCCCGGCCTTTGTTCTTTAATTTGTAAACCACTGATATAAAAAGGTGTTTCCGGAAAATAATTCCTGAGTTGTTGGAGTTCGGCTTCCAGTTCACCTTTCTCACGAGCAGCAACGTAAGATGTAAAAAAGGCATCTGCCGGACGAACCTGGTCAACAAGCTTAAGATCGGACAGAGGAACCGACATTCCAAGATAAACAACGTCCAACCCTTCTTTGCGGGCAATGAAACTGAAAAACAGCAATCCTATCTCATGCAGCTCGTCTTCGGGAAGAAAAAAAATGATGCGTGGTCCGTTCACATTCATATTCTGCATCTCATTGTCTATGGCAACAACCAATTTCTGACGCACCAAATTAGATATGAAATGTTCCTGGGCGGGGTTGATCGTTCCTGCCTGCCATAACATTCCAATTCGTTCAAGAAAAGGAAACAGTACCACTTCAACGGTACAATCAAATCCATGTTTTATAATGGCTCCGGACAAAACATTGAGAAACTTTCGTTCATCCAGCTCAAGCATGGAAACCATGAGGCTTTCGATCTGAACATTATTGTTCCTGGCATCAAGAGAGAGATCAAGAACACGATCGCGAAGCTCACTCTCATCAAGATTGGCAATTTTTGATATCTTAAACCCGTTCTGATTCAGAATGGAGATATTCAGGAGCTTTTTAAGATCAGCATCTGTGTAATAACGAATATTGGTTGCCGTCCTCCCCGGATGGATTAAACCATATCGGCGTTCCCATATCCTTATCGTATGGGCTTTGATCCCCGAAATCTTTTCAAGATCCTTTATGGAGTAAATTGCCATATTTAAATAATGTAAATTCAAAAAATAAACGAAAGCTCGGCCAATTTGTTCATCACGCATGCAAAAATAAAGAACAAATTGAAATAAAGAAAAAAATGCCACCTGCAAAGAACATAGCTATACAGGCGGCAGGGGAACAGTAAAAATTCAAATTATGGTACAATAACCTGATCTATGACATGAACAATGCCATTGACACCCTGAACATCCGCCAGAATGACATTCACATCTCCATCAATCATAACGCCATCACCAACAGTGATGTCCAGCATCTTGTCTTCATTTAACGTTTGTACTGAGCCATCGGACAAATCAGACGAAGCAACATTTCCGCTCACAACATGTGAAAGCAGAACATCGGTTAAAGTATCGACGTCAATTTCTTCAATACCCGAAACATCCAATACTTCAAACAATTCTTCAAATGCTTCATCGGTTGGGGCGAAAACGGTAAAAGGTCCATCCCCATTCAAGGCGTCTACCAGTTCTGCCTTCACAAGAGCATCCACCAAATGGCTGAATGCTGAATTGCCCACGGCTATGTCGACAATTGAAAGTGGCGTTACAACCCGGTCAATAACATGAACAATACCATTGGTTGCGACGACATCAGTAAGAATGACCTCACTAAAACCGTTTAGCATAACCTTCTCATCGCCGGCGGTGACCCGGATGCTTGCATCTCTATCCTGAGCCGGACTCAGCGTGGAAAAATAACCTTCGGCAATATCATCTGATCCAATAAAGCCATCCATTACATGATAAAGTAAAACAGGTGTAAGATCATCCTGGGTAAGATCATCCATGGTGACATCAAGATCGGACAAAAATTGCTCAAAAGCACTGTTCACCGGCGCAAAAACGGTAAATTCACCTTCGTCACTGCTCAGTGTTTCCAAAAGACCGGCTTTGCCAACCGCCCCGGCAAGATCCGAAAGATTGTCGTTGGCTACAGCATGACCGGCAATGGAGAGAGGCATTAAAACTTCATCAATAATGTGAATAATGCCATTATCAGCCATTATATCAGTATCTGTAACAGCAGAACGGCCGTTGATCATAACTTCATCAGCATCAAGGTAGAGTGAGAGCGAAGTATCATCTTCAGGCCCATCGCTGAGTGTCCCATAATATCCACTGGTTAAAGATGATTCCGGTACTTGTTCTCCCAAAACATGATAAAGCAACACACCGGTCAAAGTCTCAACAGGAATATCATCAAGACTTTCTGCATCCAATTCGTCCAGTAAATCAGAGAACGCAGCATTTGTAGGTGCAAAAACTGTAAAAGAACCGCCCTCGTCCTCTAAGGCATCATCCAAACCGGTCAGTGAAAGCGCTTCAACCAAAACGGAAAATTCTGATTCGCCCGAAGCGACATCAACAATCGAATTGAATGTCTCCGGTTCAACATTGTTATTGTCATCGTCTTCGTCGCTACACGAAGCCAAAAGCGTACCTGCTAAAAGCATAACCGCCATCAATTTTAAATTCATCTTTTTCATGACCATTGTTTTAATTTAGATTAATTTGTATCAAACTTACCTATCAAACATGGCAAAATTTGTTTTGTTCATCTTTTTCTTATTTTTTTTAGTCATTTATGTATTTTTTTATATGGATGTTTTTATATAGCTGTATTACAGGTTTTTCCTGTTTAACGCGAATAAGATTTTGATAAAATCTGAGGATGAACCAAAAAGGTTGAGTGAGAACAGAAACAGAATTAAAAAAACCATTAATAAAGTCCCTTCCGGGGATCAATCTTATTAACTTTCGGAATAATGAATAACTTTGCAGCTAAAGGAAAAACAAAATCAATTTCTACATGATAAAATCAATGACAGGCTTCGGGAAGGCTTCATGTGAGCTTCCTACAAAACGAATCACAATCGAGATCAAGTCTCTCAACAGCAAGCAACTGGATATAAACAACCGGATTCCTGCCCTTTACCGGGAAAAAGACCTCATCATAAGAAATGAGATCAGCCGTAAACTACAACGCGGAAAAGTTGATGTCACTTTTTATGTAGAATCGATGGTTCCGGATAAAATATCGCAGATAAATGAGGAAGTGATCACCAATTATCACCAACAGCTCAAAACTGTGGCTGAAAAACTGGGATTGGAGGGGCATACAGATTTTCTGAAGATCATCATGCCTCTGCCGGATACGCTTAAAGCAGAACAACCGGAGCTGGATGAAGAAGAATGGCAAAAAGTACATACCACTTTAACAGAAGCGATTGACCAACTTGATCGTTACAGGTTACAAGAAGGAGATTCGATGCTTAAAGACGTGAAAGCCCGAAATGCAAGCATAGGCCAGCTATTATCAGAGATACCTCGTTTTGAAAAACAAAGGACCCAACGCATCAAAGAGAAACTCAAAGAGCATCTGAAGGATTTCGGCAACGGGAATGTAGATGAAAACCGCTTTGAGCAGGAATTAATCTATTATCTTGAGAAATTGGACATTTCAGAAGAAAAAGTGCGGCTGAGTAATCATCTCGAATATTTTGAAGAGACCCTGATAGAAGAAGGTCCCACAGGCAAAAAACTTGGTTTTATAGTTCAGGAAATGGGACGGGAGATCAACACACTTGGCTCCAAAGCCAATGACCCGGACATTCAAAGGATTGTTGTCAGGATGAAAGATGATCTGGAGAAAATAAAGGAACAAATTCTCAACATTCTGTAACATGGACGAAAAGATACTTATTTTCTCCGCCCCCTCCGGTTCAGGGAAAACGACCCTTGTTAAACATCTCATGCAAATATTCCCGGAGCTTTCATTTTCGGTCTCGGCTACCAGCAGGCAGCCCCGAAGAAATGAAAAGCACGGAGTGGACTACTATTTTCTCTCTCCCGGAGATTTTCGGGAGAAGATCAACAACGGAGAATTTCTGGAATGGGAAGAAGTTTATGACGGAGTTTATTACGGCACTCTCAAAAGTGAGGTTGAGCGTATTGCCGCCCGTGGCAAAGTAGCTGTTTTCGATGTAGACGTAGTTGGCGGAACCAACATCAAAAAGCAATATGGAGATAAAGCGCTTGCAGTTTTCATTAAAGCACCTTCTCTTCAAGTACTCGAAGAAAGGCTCCGGGCCCGTGGCACGGACTCCGAAGATGTCATCCGCAAGCGGATAGCCAAAGCAGAAAAAGAGTTAGGTTATGCGGGGTTTTTCGATGAAATCATTGTAAACGACGATCTTAAAAAGACCTGTCACACAGCAGAAATCCTTGTAAAACAATTTCTTGATCGTTAAAAACCCTTTTGTCATGACTCAAACCGGACTGCTTTTCGGCTCATTCAACCCCATCCACATCGGGCATCTGGCATTGGCCAACTACATGCTGGAATATGTCCCTTTTGACGAAGTATGGTTTATTGTAAGTCCGCAAAATCCGTTCAAAGAAGAAAACGATCTGGCCCCGCCCCATCACAGGCTTGAAATGACCCGCCTGTCCATCACCAAAGAGTCCAGGTTCAAGGTCAGCGATGTAGAATTCAACATGCCGCGGCCCTCTTATACAATCCACACCCTCAGAAAACTCTCCCGTGAATTTCCGGCACACAAATTTTCCATGATTATCGGGAGCGACAACCTGACCAACATTGAACGCTGGCATTCGTCGGGTGAACTACTGGACAATTACCCGCTGACCGTTTATCCAAGACCCGGTTTTCCTGTCTCAGACCTAATTGAAGATCTCCCCGGTACAATAAAAACAGTAAAAGCTCCATTATTTGATATCTCCTCAACCTTTATACGAGAAGGCATCAAGGCCGGTAAACAGTTGCGATACATGGTACCCGAAGGTGTATTCGAATACATCATCCAATATCGGCTGTATTAAGATGGAATTTATTGCCACCCTGGAAAACCTCACCTTTGGAACATAAAAAGGCCGCTGTTCCAACTGTTTGGATGGTTGAAACAACGGCACTGATTCTAATGTAAATAAGTAAGTACAGGCCCGAGCTGCAGTTTCGTCATTACACAACGCTCAGCCCCTAAAAATCATGAGACCAGGGAATTTTCAGCAAGCCAGCGTTCGGAATCCATAGCTGCCATACAACCCGTTCCTGCGGCTGTAACAGCCTGCCTGTAAACAGAGTCCTGAACATCACCGCACGCATAAACCCCTGGTATATTTGTTTTGGTCGTCCCCGGAAGCGTCTTGATGTATCCTGTCTGATCCGTATCCAGATAATCCAGGAAAATATCCGAGTTTGGTTTATGCCCTATAGCCAGGAAAAACCCGTCGATCTTAATCTTTACTTCTTCTTCATCAGGAGTACCTTTCTTTTTTACAAGATTGGCGCCTTCGACCACACCATCGCCAAATAAACCTTTGGTCTGGTGTTCCCACAATATTTCAATATTGGAGGTTTTAAAAATGCGATCCTGCATAACCTTGGAAGCTCTGAGAACATCGCGGCGAACGATCATATAAACCTTATTGGCCAGACCGGAAAGATAGAGTGCTTCCTCAGCGGCGGTATCTCCACCACCAACAACGGCAACATCTTTCCCCCGGTAGAAGAAGCCATCACAAGTGGCACAAGCCGACACACCGGAACCAGCATATTTCTCTTCATCCTCCAGACCAAGATATTTGGCTGTTGCCCCGGTCGCAATAATCAGAGCCTCTGCCTCAATAATCTTTTTCTGATCAATGGTAATCCGGAAAGGTCTCTCAGACAAATCTGCATCTGTGGCCATTCCAAACCTGACGTCAGTTCCGAAGCGTTCAGCCTGCTTTTTCATATCTTCCATCATTTCAGGACCGGTGACACCATCGGGATAACCCGGGTAATTCTCGACTTCGGTGGTTGTGGTCAGCTGCCCTCCCGGTTGAAGACCTTCATACAACATAGGTTTCAGATTGGCACGTGCGGCATAAATCGCAGCAGTATATCCGGCCGGCCCTGATCCGATGATCAAAACCCTGGTCTTTTCCACATCCTTGATCTCTTTCCCCTGATCATTGTCCTGATCACCTTCAAGATTCTCAATTTTTCCAAATAATGCCATAATTATTGAAATGTTTTCGTTTTAAATTAATATGTAAAATTATCGATATATCTCCATATTTCAAAAAAGATACCAAAGTGATGATTTCCTTAAAGAGGGCTTCCCTTATGACACAAATATCAAAGCACCTGACATATTTGCATACTCAATAATATCGCTCATTCTCATTCAAACACCAAAGAATCAAGCGATGCAGAATAAGCCGACACAACGCCAAGCCCTTCTTCAACATTGCCGTATATCCGGACCGGGTCGATAACAGGCAGGTCATAACCATACTCCGCTACCACCCGGCTACGCAGGTAATTGTAATAGGCCCGTGTATGAGAAAGCAGTACAAACATAACCTTCCTGGTCCCTGCCGGGTCCTCAGGAGTTGAAACATACTCCACCGGCAAATGGATCTCCAGCTCATAATTTTCGCCATCAAACAAATGATCGGAAAAACAGCCTCTAAAATCCACGCTGCCAATCAGACTTTCCTCCTGTTCCCGGACATAAAACACCGGATCGTCTTTGGAATAATCAATATAACTGCGATTACAATCACGCTCATCATCCCCAGTGACACATATCTCTTCAAAAACAAGCAATTGATAAAAATTGTTTTTCCCTTCAGGATCAGGAATTTTAAGATTGCACCTGAGCATTTCCCTGTTGTTTCCGTCCGGGCCTTCGATCAATACAGTAGAAGTATCTTCGTTGAGAGAAAGAGGAACCGCCGGCGGAACAACCGTTTCTCCCCAAACATTATTCCCCTGTCCATCGGTTGCTTCAATGCGGAACGTGTCTTCCTCCTCAATGGGAACCGACTTCCTGTAAGCCCAGGAAGAATCAAAAGGAAAAATAAAATCATCGGCTATGTTTCCATTTCTGTAAACCGTAATATTGCCATCATAAACCCGTTCAAAGTCATCGACTGAAAAATGGTCTACACTTTTGCTGAAATGCACATTGAAAACCGAATCGGGTGTTAAAAAAGAAAACAAAACCAGTTGCCCCTCCTTTTCCATCAATTCCAGTTCCAGGCTCTTTTCGCACGACCCTCCTGAAAAACCAAGGATAATCAAAACAACAAAAATAATAGACTGAATCTTTCTCATACCGCTTCGATTCTTTAATTGCGTTTATTCTGACCCCAAAGCCCTGCTTGCTGTCCCTTATAATCCCGGAATAAAATGCTTTGCACTTCTTGTTTTTGCTCCATGATCAGAACTTAAAAGAATATCTCACATAAGGGATTGGAAAAGGGAAAAGGCTCAATTGTTTCAACTGTCGCAGGGAACTCCCCTCGGGGGCATCCTCACTTTCACTAAAATACAGAAGAAAAGGATTTTGCCGGCCGTATGCATTGATCAGACCAAAACTCCATGTTCTTTCTCCTCTTTTACGTTCTTTGGTAAAATTAACCCCCAGGTCGAGACGATGGAATGAGGGCATTCTATAATTATTGACAGCGCTAAGATTTTCGGAATAACCGTACTCTGGTCTTTCACCAAAAGGCAACTCTGGTGCAAAATACTTCTCTTCGGGAAGTGTGATCGGGTTCCCTGAACCGAATAACCAGTTCAAACTACCCGTCACCCTTTCATTAAAACGGTAATTCATAAAAAGGCTGGCATCATGCCTGCGATCAAAACGGGCCGGAAAAGACTTTCCATCATTTAACTCCGTAAATACACTATTGGTGCGTGCATAAGTATAACTTAACCATCCTGTCAGGGCACCTTTGTTTTTCTGTACCATCAATTCTCCCCCTTCAGATTTTCCGGTTCCTGCCGTTAGTTTATCCTCCCATGAGGCACTATAATCAAAAAAGCCGGTGCTTTCGTTGTAAGCCAGCAAATTTTTAAAACTTTTGGAATAAAGGTCGGCAGATAAAATATATTCTTCATCATCATCCAGATAAAAATCAGCACCTAAAGAGATTTGCCTGGAACGCATGGGCTCAATATTATTAGTAACGGGCAACCAAAGATCTGTAGGCAGGGAAAAACCAGCAGTTCCCACCAAATGTACAAATTGTGACATCCTCGAATACGATCCCTTGAGATTCATCCGGGACGACAAACCATACTCCAATGCCAGACGGGGTTCCACAGACCAATAAGGTGTTTTTTCCCCACGAAACAAAGCCAAATGCAAACCGGCATTGCCCCGAATACGGCTTCCGAGCCTGAATTCATCTTCGGCGTAGGCACGATACTCTTCACCAGAAACCCTCACATCTTCAAGTATGGTCTCCTCAGACTCCTCATCCGAAGAGGTCTGAAAAACATCAATGCCGGGATTGAATCTGTGCGCCACACCGCTGGCACCAAACCGTATGGTATGACCTCCTCCCGGATAATATTCAAAATCACCTTTTAAGTTAAAATCCCGGATACCACTCAAATATCTTTGTTCATAAGCATTCAGTGAATGTTCGCTCTCATCATTGCGCTTCAGACCAATAAAAAAGCGATAATTGGAAAAGGTTCCGGTAAAATTGGCAAAAAACCGGGAATTAAAAACATAATTCCAGCGAAGAGCCCCTGTAAAATTCCCCCATCCGGCATTGCTCTCATCATTAATGGTAACATTCTCATCAACGCTACCCTCTCCCACGGAAACATTGTGCTCCCTGAAGTTGTAAAGGGTGTAGAATTTATCCCGTCCCCAGTACAGACTGAGATAAACTTTACTCCGGTCGGAAAATTCATAATTGATCTTCCCGTTGAGGTCGAAAAAGTAATAATTGGTCTTTTCCTCTTCTCCAAGCTGATACAATGCAGCCAAAGCATCAACATAGGTTCGCCGGAAAGAGAGGGCAAAAGTAGATTTATCTTCAAGCACCGGGCCATCAAGGGAAATCCCGGACGAAAGTAATCCCAGCGAAACATTTCCTCCGATTTTATCTTCCCGCCCGTCCTTCATTCGAATATCGACAACAGAGGAGAGCCGGCCGCCATAGCGAGCAGGGAACCCCTCCTTGGTTACCGAAACTTGTTTAACGGCATCAGTATTGAATATAGAGAAAAAACCAAGCAAATGTCCTACGTTGTAAACAGGAACATCATCGAGCAACACAAGATTCTGATCGGGGCCTCCACCTCTTACATATAGACCTGAAAAACCTTCGGTCCCACTTTGTATGCCGGGTAGCATCTGTATGCCACGCATCAGATCGGTTTCGCCAAAAAGAGACGGGGCATCCAGAATTTGTTCCATTGAAACGCGGACCGAGCCGAAACTACTTCCATCCAGCATATTAGGCATACGTGAACCGAGAACTGAGACTTCAGGAAGTTTTACATTCGGATCCAGACGAAAATTAATAACAGTATCTCTCTCCAGATCAAATGACTTCCGTTGAGACTCATATCCAACATAGGACGATTGAAGTTCGTTCCTGCCGGCTGGAAGTGTTATGCTGAAGAAACCGTAATTGTTGGTAGCGGTACCGATTTGCTCTTCTCCACTGAAAACATTGGCACCAAGAAGACGTTCGCCCGTTTTTCCATCACTGACATAGCCGGTTACAGTAGCCGTCTTTTTGCGGACCTCAGCAGGTTGCAGGATAATACGATCCTCACGCACCTCATATTCGAACGAACAATCGCGAAATATTTCATTAAGAAAACCGAGGAGGGAATTCTCAGATGAGGAGAGCACAATATTGTTATCCAGGCATAATCTTGAACTATAACTTATCACCATGCCACTCTGCTCCTGCAAGTGTTCGATAAGCTCGACAGCAGACCCTTCTTGTTTTTCAATCTGTACGGTCCGGGATTCAATGTTTTGTGCAACAGATGAAAAAGAGGCCATCACAATACAAGCAACGGCCACTATCTTACTTATTCCAATATGTTTGTGTCTATCCAATTCCGGTTTCATTCAACAATGTGAAATACTTCCCGAAATTAGTCAGAGATTGTCAAAACTCCGTCGTTTAATTGAAATTTTTTGTCAAAATGCATCTCCAGCTCATCAAGAATATCTGGCAATGGCTCATCTTTAAAAGTCGTGGTAACCTGAACTTCGCTGCTTGTATTCAATTCTAACTTTTCTATCTCATCAAAATGTTCCACCAATGTTTCTGCAGTGACATCGAGGGGCGTTTGGGCAAATTTGAGTTCCCCTGTTTTCCACGAAAGGAAGTTGATATTGGAAGTTGGTTCTATTTTAAAAGTACGATCCTCCATTCGGGCGGAACTGCCTTCTTCGACAAGACTTGCAAAATCTTCATAATTAAGTGATACTGTCCCTTCGGTCACGTTCAGTTGTACGTTTTCAATTCCTCTTCCGGCTTCGAGGTGAAAAGAAGTCCCAATAACCTCGACATTCACCCCCTCCGGTGTATTAACCAAAAAAGGATTCCCGGGATCGCCGGCAACATCAAAAAAACCTTCCCCGTCAAGCGTAACCTTCCGTTTTTGATTGTCAAAGTTGTTCAGATACTTCAGTGATGAGTGGTTATTTAAAAAAACAACGCTATTATCAGGGAGTCGCAGGGAATCGACCTCATCATCGGTATGAAAAGCACTCCATCGCCCAAACCCGGGAACATTCCAGTAGGTATACAAGCCTGCACTGACGGCCAGCATTAAAATAAACACAGCTGCAATCCTGGTAATGGCACTCCACATTCCAACCTTGCTTTCTGATGGATTGAAATTAATCCGGCTCCGTATTTTCTGCCAGTCTCTTTCAAGCTCTTGATCCGGAAGCAAACTATGGTATTCGGCATTCCATATTTGTTTGTATTCCCGGAATATCTGCTCATTCTCAGTGGAGCTTTTACGCCAGACATCAACAGAGCGTTTTTCCGCGGTTGATGCTTCACCAGAAAAATAGCGGACAAGTGTTTCAGGTTTTATGTTATCTGTATTTCCCATGAACAAAATTTGATTCATTTTATAACCTCAACAACACAGGCGACCATAAAAAAATGCCTCTTTTATCCCGATCAGAAAACATCTTTATAAGCCGGTATGCGATCAGGCATCACGTTAATGTCAGGGATGTAAGGAATTACTTCATCCTTTCAATGAAACTGCATCAATCCAAACAGGATAGGTTCTTCAGTCACGATTTCCTTCCCGGCCGAAGACTCTGTTTCTACACTACTTTCCAAAGTAATTTTCTCACTTTTTTCCTGTAGGGCTTTCTCCTCCTCTTCAACAGGAGTCCCTATAAAATCTGCAATTAATTGTAATAAAAATTCCATCTCGTGTGTTTTTTAAAATATGTAAAAAACAAGGTCCTAAAGCTCCCCATGCATTTAGTATGACAAATTAGAGGGGGATAACACGTATATCCAACCTACTTTAGATTGATTCTAAATAAAAAGTGTTGTCTCCGAAAGTCAGATTATTACCAGTATTGGGAAAAAATTTAAACCCGGGATTAACCATCTGTTAATGAAACGGGCATGACAAAGATTTATCAAAAAAAACATAAACAAAATCAATCATGGAATATTCATCAGACCAATAACCTGGATAAATTTTATACTGACAAAAACAAAAATTGACAAATACCCATTCTTCAAAAGATCTTCTCTGATCTTTCTAAGAGCTTTACTGATCTGGGTCTCCACCGTCCTTTTAGAAATAGATAATTCCTGCGCAATATCGGCATTCGGTATGCCGTCCCTGCGGCTCATCCTGAAAATTTTGCGACATTGAAGAGGCAGTTTGTCTACCACTACACCAATCCGATTTTCCAGCTCGTCTACCATCCAATCTTCATAATGTTCAACGGTCTCGACTCTCTCATCCATAATACGTCCGTGATGTTCCCGTTGCATCTTTTCCCGTTTGATTAAATTCAGGGCTCTGTTCCGTACGGACTGATAAAGATGAGATTTAAGGGAAGTGTGGATGTGTATTTCGGTACGTTTTTCAAAAAGTACCACAAATACTTCCTGAACAATATTGCGGGCAGTATCGAGGTCTTGCACGTAACGAAACGCAAAAGTCACAAGCAACTGATAATAGCTGTCGAAAAGGTATTTAAAAGCTTGCTCCTCCCCTTTCGCAATACCTTTTATCACTTCCTGTTCCTTCAACTCATTTTTTTTGTTGCGACTGCTATTGATATTTGTTGATGATTTCAAAACTTATTACTGATATATAAGGATAATACTTTTTCCAGTGAGGGAAATATTCCATATCTCTGACAAAACCGACTATAAAACGGGTAAATGCACAACGAATCCGGTTTTTCCTATGGATTTTCAACCGCCACTGCAAAATTAACCAATAAAATATACAATCCTTCGTAAAAATTCCCGATTATGAAAAATGTCCTTAAGTAATGATTTTATAACAAGACAATTCCACAATAGTCCGTTAAACTTTTTTAAGTGCTTGTTCTTCAATTGCTTAGATCTGAAGAGATGTTTATGTTAAAACACAGATTACCAGTAACATATGAATCATCTTAGATCTTAAATCTAAAAATCTAACGATCTATTGATTCCAAATACATTGAGAAATTTTCTTTATTCCTGTTTTTCAAAGTTTTAAAGTTTTACATGCCATCAGATCAAACGACATTTACATGAGCATTAATCGCTCAAAAGAAAAACCAAATAACCGATCAAGCAGATCTGTCTGCGGGCTAAAAAGCAGGAATGAATATTGTACAAATCAAAAGAGGATTTCTGCAACTCAGAAAAAATACCGGATTTTTCCTACCACAGGGGTTGCAGGAACATTCATTTTATTTATCTTTGCACCGTCTTAAAAACAAAAGGACATAATCATTCGGGATGTAGCTCAGTCCGGTTAGAGTACTCGTCTGGGGGGCGAGGGGTCGGGTGTTCGAATCACCCCATCCCGACTGAAAGAGAAAGTAAAAAAAGCCGCATAAACATCAATGTTCATGCGGTTTTTTCTTTGTTTCTCCTCTGAAATATCTCAGAGATTAACCAAACATCATGAATCTGCTCTGGGGACAGTAAATTTAAAAGTACTTCCTTTCTCCAACTCACTTTCCACCCATATTTCACCATTATTGGCCTCAACAAATTCTTTACAAAGAAGCAGTCCAAGTCCAGTGCCTTTTTCATTGGCCGTGCCTTTTTTGGACAAAGTGCAATCCACTCCAAACAATTCATCCAGGTGAGCGGGGTCAATCCCGAAGCCGGTATCGGTTACCTGAAAGAGGACCGTGACGTCTTCATGAAAGGATTCTATCTTCACATTCCCCTTGGGATGAGTAAATTTCAGAGCATTGGTTACCAGATTTCTCAGGATGGTTTTCAACATCTCCTCATCAACATAAACATGATCATCACAATGAACAGCAGAATGCAACTCAATCTGTTTGGCAACGGCATTTTCCTGACATAACTCTTTGACTTCGTTTATAACGTGTGAAGGTTGAATGGATTTAGGAACAGGCTTCAATTTACCAGTTTGCAGCCGTGACCATTCCAGAAGATTTTCCAACAATCCATAAGCCTGACTTGAAGTCTTGTAAATGTTTTCAGCAAAATCTTTGACACGTTCCGGCGGGTAATCATCCACATTTCCGGACAATAATTCACTCATCCCAAGCAAAACACTGAACGGGTTTTTCAGATCGTGCGCAATAATAGAAAAAAGTTTATCCTTGGTGGCGATCAGTTCTCTTTGTTCACGGTTGGCCTTATTCAACCGGGCAAGAGTAATCTCAAGCGCATGCTTTTCTTTAATCAGCTGACGCTGAAGGTTATTGATTTCCTGATTCAGATGATGCAGGGACTCATTTTGGGTGACGAGCTGTTGCACATCCATCCCCCCAATAATGAGCAATTTTTCTTCCTTCCGGTAAACCTGGGAAAAAATTGAAGTATTGACAGAAGAGTAATCACCGATGGTCAGATAACCGTCATACACTAATGTCGTATTGGCCTCATAGGAGAACATTTTTTCAAGGGTGGGATTTAAAAAACATTCGGCCGGGGAACCACGAAAGAGTGAATACATGGCCGTATTGGCGAAGAGCAGTTTTCTGTCTGAAGAAAACAAGGCCACACAAAGAGACTTATTTTCAAAGAGTGAAGAGCTGATCTCCTCCGACCATTCAGAAAATATTTCAGAAAAATGCTTGTCATCCATACTTAAACCCACTGTTGATCAAGACTTTCATCCGTAAGTTTCACAAAAACAGGAACATTCACCTGCATCCATTCATAATAAGGATGTATTTCGCTGTAACACTCCTCCGAAAGAACCTCTTTTAGAACCCCCATCCAGGTATTTAACTGGGCAGCCCAATAGCTGGTCGAAAAGCCGTGTGTACGATAGGCCCTGAACACCCACAAAATGGTTTCAACCAACACTTCAGAATTACAGCTATGAAAGATCGAGGCCATAAATCTAACATGGTTGGCATGATTGTCCTTCATCATATCAATATTATGCCTGCCCACGAGATTATCCAGATCGGCTCGCTGAAGCATCTGTCCATTCATGGCAGCGATCAACCGGTCTGACTTCTGATAATATTCGCCGGCAGATTCTGAACTTATCTGTTTGAGTGTCTCTGCTGATTTTAAAAGAAAATTCTTATCCATCTTATTGAAATATAAATTAATAAACACCATTATCCGGAAAGCTTTTGCAAACCGGGGTAGATTGCTTTACCGGACAGCAGTGAAAAATAAATGGCTTCCCAAAAGAAACACTTTAGCCTGATTTTTCCCAACTTTAAAACATCCTTTCAGGAAAAATGGTTCGTTATGGTTACTTAGTGTTTGTCTATAAAGTACCATTTACTTTATTTCCACGCAGGCAGTACAACATGACAGTCATTTTAAAAACCCTCCGGCAACAGCCATACTCTTGTCATGTCAACCTTTTTTCCCCGGACCAGAAGAAAGTTCAAAATCTTTGATGAACATATCGAGTGCATTCAGGTCTGCAATAAATTTTACTTCAGGATATCTCTCCACAACATCCCGGCCCCCATGCCTAAATGCCTGACCACCAACTAAAACAGACAAGCCGGGAAATGATGATTTCACCTCCGCCAGCATCTTTTCCAGAACCGGAAGATGGAAGTAGATGCTCATCGACAATGCAAGAATTTCGGGTCTAACATCATAAATAAAAGAAACAAGTTCTTTAACAGGGGTATTGGCTCCAAGAAAAAAGGCATTCCACCCGTTCATTTCAAAAACATCGGCAACCATTTTGCTCCCTATCTGATGATATTCATTTTCTACACACGATACCACCACTCTGTGATCATTCTTGTCCCCGGACATGACCTTATAATACAACTCGTTGAGCACCATCTCCACAATGGCTGAAGCCAAATGTTCAGTAGCCACGCTGATCTTTCCGTATTCCCAAAGCTCCCCAATATTGTAAAGAGCTCTTTTAATAACTTCTTCATAAAGATCTCTCACTGACATACTCCCTTCTTCAACCATATCGTTAATGACCCGGGAAGCCCCGGAACGATCTCCTTGCAGCAGGGTATTCAGAAATGTCTCTTGTTTCATATTTGTAACCATATTCAAATGGTTTGTACGAGTCTCAGGCGATTTTGTTTTAATAGTTTCAGCACAACGAATAAAAGGAACAAACAAATTTGATTATATTCGTACTAAACAAAAAACAATAAACCATGATTGATGTTGAAGCTTTTAAACGCATGTCATACGGGCTTTATATCGTAAGTTCGGGAGATCAGGAAAATGGGAATGGATATATTTCCAACAGCGTTTTTCAGGTGACGGCAAAACCGGCGCAAATAGCCGCCTGTTGCCATAAGGACAATTTTACTGCCGGTGTAATTGAGAAAAAAGGCAGTTTTTCGGTTTCTGTTCTGCACAATGACGCAGAAACCGGTGTGATTGATACTTTTGGCTATAAAAGCGGGGCAGATACAAACAAACTAAAAGGGATGCACGTGGCTTACGGCGGAACCGGTGTCCCCATCATACTTAATGAAGTCATTGCCTGGATGGAATGCAAAGTAATGACCACCGTCGATGCTGGTACGCATCTCATTTTCATCGGTGAGGTACTTCAAACGGAGCTGGTTGACGAAAAGAAGCCTCCCATGACCTATGCCGAATTCAAAGAGAAGAAACAACGTGTGGCCCCACCCAATGCCCCAACCCACATAGAAGAAACCACGGGGGATTCGGTGAGTCAGGAAAGCTCCAGATTCAGATGCTCGGTATGCGGCTATGTTTACGATGAGGAAGAGGAAGGCGAGCCTTTCAACGACCTTCCTGACGACTGGCAGTGTCCGGTTTGCGGTGCTCCGAAATCCGAATTCGTGAGCGTATAAGGTTGCGGAAAATCCTGGTAAAAAGAGGTGTTACCACCACAAATATTACAATGCACCACAAATTTCCTTTTTGAACCCCTGTTTCAAAAAACGAACGGGAATCCTATAGTTGGTCTGTGGTGCATTATTAAGAGTCACTTAGTCGTCATCTAATTCGCCGTCCCACCCGGCCAGCCGGGCCAGAATCCACCAAAAAGCCATACCTTTCCGGTTGGAAGTGATATGCTGAGTGTTGTGTGCTCCAAAAGTAACGTCCCCACCCGGAGAATAACGATTTTCCCAGTAATGGACACCTAACTCATGGCCATTCTGCCAATCTTTATAGAAATTGCCTCCATAGTCATCAGAATAACCGTCATCGCTGGCATCTTCCCAGTATTTACCATCCATATCATGCGCATCGATGCTGTAATAATCGAGGCAGAAAAATTGGTTTTCATCACAATAATCATTGATCAGATCCGCCAGATTCGCAGGTTTACCCTCACCAATATTATTATTCTGGTTGGCATGGCCTGTCATAAAAACAAAATGGACCGGTTTTTCACGCATGTCATCTCCACTGCCAATTTTGGAACCACCCTCTCCATATTCACTGATCAGCTCTTCCATTCCGGGTAAATAATTACCCTCCACATCATGTCCCGCAATGTCACACCATGACCACATTACCACGTTAACTTCACTATTGCGCGGATCATCCAGATAATTTCTTGTTGCCTGGATGAAAGCGGTTTCATCGGTGCTAAGATCAGTTGCTTCTACCCCGTCGGGGGCAAAAAGTTGCATCTTGTTATCATAAATGCTAAGTGCTTCTTCAGCCGGTTCATCCCTTGCCACAGCAAACAGGGTTTCATCCCCGTCTTTGTAATCGGGTAAACCAAACATGCCCCTCGTCACGTGAGTCCCGTGAGAAGTATGTTGATATGAAACCGTAAAGGTTTCCCGAACCCTGCGAATATATTCTTCCGGGATGCTTCGCATTACAGACTCCAGGGCAATTTCATGCCCGGCAATAAAATTTGTCCCGGTTCCCTCGTCATCGCGAGTTTCCTCTTCTTCCTCCTCCTGATCCTCCTCATTAAGGGCATTTTCCTGCTCTTCAAGTTCCTCGTCCGTCTTCTGACCGGAAGGGCTGCAAGCGGCAATCAAAAACAAAACCGCCCATAAAACAATCATACTATTCTTCTTCATGGCCTAAAATTTTAATTTACGTTATACAAATTACAAAAGACCCGACCTTTAATCAACACTTTTGGTCAAAGAGAGAGAAAATAGTTTTGTAGTTTTGTGGGATAATGAGACAAAGCATGTATTCCAGGTTATTTCTCTTCAACCCCACCAATGAGATGGCCATTGCCAATGGCCAGGTGTCCTACATGCCTCCGCGCCATTTATTCAATTTTGAAAAAGACCTGGCCACATTGCCATGGATATTCGGGACTAAAAACGATTTTGTCCTGATTCCTGAAAAAGCAGGACATTCGCTTGAATTCCTGAACGATCATGGATGGGACATTCCAAATCCTGTATCGGGACCCGGAGATATTCCTGAATGGGCGCGCGGAAATCTGGTTTTTGAGCCATGGGGATGGAGTCCGGCTGTTTACCGGCAATTCCGTCCTTTTTATGAAATGGTTCATCCCGGGTGGCACAACCATCCCTTTTCTTCATGGGAAAAAGCACATGCCACGATACTTAGCAGGGACACTGGATACTCACTGCTTAACACAATATCAGTATTTTGGAAACAGTCGCCCGACGAATATCCTCTGCTTTATCTGCCCGGGCAACCCCTTGTTGTGTATCATCAGAAAGAGCTCGCATCGGTCATGAAACAATGCACCCCGCCCCTGTTGGTCAAAACGCCCTGGAGTGCCTCGGGAAGGGGGCTGTTTCGGATTCGTGACAACAACGACGACCCGTCCCGTTCTCCGTGGGTGAAAGGAATGTTGCAAAGACAGGGGAAGATATACATTGAAAAAACTCTTGATAAAATACAGGATGTTTCATTTCAGTTCTTCATCGAAAAGGGGCGAATCCAATACCTGGGGCACAATTTTTTCTATGCCGACCAAACGGGGCAATTTTCCGGTTGTGCTGTCGGCCCACCTGTCAATGAACATCCGTTGTTTCAGGACCAGGGAAAGATCGACGAGGCAGTCCGTCAGGGAGCCCATCTGGTAAAGAAAGGACTGGAGAATTTGTCGCCGGAGCTCAATTATACCGGTCCGGCCGGGGTAGACGGGATATTTTTCAGGGATGAGAACAACCAGCTCAAACTGCAACCCTGCCTGGAAATTAATCTTCGTTACAACATGGGATTGGCCAACATTTATCTGAAGAGGTTCATCCATCCTGATGCCAGGGGGATATGGAAAACAGGAGCATTCAACCAGATCAACTGGGAGGCATTTTGTCACCAAAGAAAACAGGAAAACCCGCCTCAGCTCATGAAGGGAAAACTTCGCCGGGGATTTCTGCCACTGATAAGCCCCGTTGGCAATAAAAATTTCGGCGTCTGGCTGGAAACAGAGTAATTCAGGAACCAGCCTCTTCTGCCTCAATCTTATCTTTCTTCAGAACAGGTGCAAGCTCTTCATTGATCAGTTTGACGGCGGCTTTATATCCAACTTCGACCAACTCATCCACCCGGTCAAAATCCAGGAATGTGAAATTTTTCATCTCTTCGGGTTCGATCATGAAATCACACATATCCCTGCTTTCTTTAACATTCTGCTCTATTCCGAGGCTAAATGTGCGTTGCGCAATATCCCGGATCCCTTCAAGTTTTTCCATGGGGCCATTGTAGTTAACATGCACTCCAATGAGGGTTTGACATTTATTTTTGATGGAGGCCGCCGGAAGATTGTCAAAAAGACCACCATCAATATACAACTTACCATCAATCTTCTGAGGCATAATAATAACAGGGACAGAACAAGTAGCCAGTACAAAATCAAAAAGGGGGCCCTCCTCTCCTTTTACTTCATTTTTAGCATCATTGATATTGGCCACTGAGAGATAAAAGGGTTTTTTAAGGGCAGAAAAATCATCGGCCGGTATCTCGGCCCTGAGAATACGCCGGACGGCATTAAGCTCAAATAATCCGTTCTGCCCCAATCGCAAAGAGACCATATTGTATACCTTATCCTTTTTTATAAGCTTAAGGATGTGATCGGGACTATGACCGGCGGCATAAAGTACTCCTACCAAAGCCCCCATACTAGTCCCTGAAACAATATCAGGGGACATGCCATATTCATCAAGGGCCTTCAAAACACCAACATGTGCAAACCCCCGGGCACTACCACCACTCAGGGCAATTCCTATTTCATGATCATATAAATTCTCAACAGGCGGAACATCCACCTTATCTTCCTTTTTGGAGTTGTTCCCAGCTTTATCCCGGGGCCTGAACAACCATTCAAACCATCCCATAGCAATTTAGATTAATCCGGATATACACCAACCATAAAAATAGAAAAAAGGGAAAGAACATCCAATGCTCTCTCCCTTTTATTTCTTTTCTGTCCGCAAATAAATTATCAGACCTCTTTACTGTACATCAATAAGGCGGAATAAGTATTAATGCCCTGACTGGAATGAGCCGAATATTCCAGTTCAATAATATGATCAGGCTCTACCTTTTCCTGACTCAAAAAAGCATTGATCTGATCATCCAGAGACATATCATAATCATCCAGACCCGTGTACTGAAAGTGCTTGGTTAATACCTTTTTCATGCTCGAAAATTTTACTTTTTTAAATGGTATGGAAACTGTCTGCAATCCAAATGCATTTGAATAAAATGATCTATCTATCATGTTAGCGGATCGCTAAAATCTAACCACCAGATCATGTTTTCCTGTACGCAGAAAAACGGTTTTTGATACATCAAAAAGAGACAAAAGAACAAAAAAATTGAAGCTTCCCGGCAATTGAACCTTTGGGAAGACTCCAGTCAGCAACCATCTCAACCACTATCGTTCTCACAAAAAACAAAAAAAGACCTCTCACTCATTTAAGACCGGCTTACATTCTCAAATTAGTTGTACTATCAGATCATTTCAATTCATTGACTGCTTCAACTAATTCGGAAAATTTATTCCGCATATCATTACGAACAGCCTGAAAATATGACTTAACAAGTTTGGGGTCATCTTTGCCATCGGGGTTATTCACCCTGGCTATTAGTTCATTCCGAAGATTCAGAGCATTTGTTATTATATTTTTAAAATCTTCTTCACTCACACTCCCGAACAACATTTTCCGAACATAGGCCTCGGTAACGATCTCGGAAGTCATATGGTTAATTTCCTTTTTTAGGTTTCTGATGCTTGCCATACTAAGATGTTTAAAATTTTTCACTTCAAATTTAGGTGTTTTTATGTGGTAAAACAATAATCCGCTCTTAATTCACAATCACCAATAAAACTCCATTCATCATCAGAAACATCCCATTCATAAAAGAAATGAAACTTTTAAACACTATTTTCCAACAGAGATGACATAATTATTTAAATTTGTTAGTGTCAGAAAGTGCTTGTGCTTTTTACCCGAAAGCGCAGCCTGACCCAAGTAACCCATGTTCAAAAAGAGAAAGACGATCCAAAACGTTGGGTCGTCTTTTTCATTTTTCCAGCCATTGTTCTAATTTATTGATCACCTCCTGCCTGAGAGAATCGGGCAAATTACTGATCCGGGTATTATGGCACCCACCCGGCTTTTCAACTTTCAAAACATTGTTAAAACCTTCCGTTTCGATGGAGGTGGCACTCCACGGATCGTTTTCGCCGGTGATAACGATCATTTCGGGGTCAATCTCTTTCAACCGGTGGAGTATCCGGGAAGGGGCTTTATCATTGAAGGAAAGGGTTCCGGCTTCCGGTGCCATAAATTTATTTGAAACGGTATCCGCCTCGATTTCATTGAGCCAGGGTTTTACGGGGGATGCCAGATAAGGGTAGTATCCGAGTTCGTTATAAGCCTGATAAAAAAACGGCCCGATGTCGTCCCACAGCTGATCAGAAAAATATTCAAAATCACTGGCCTGCTGTAAATGATCAAACAACTCCTCCGCCGGGGAATCCGGGGAAGGTATCTGATCTACCGGTCCACACCACTGCCACAAGCTGAAGGGATATTCAAGAACCACCAGTTCGAATGCACGTTCCATTCCCATCCGGTAAGTATATTCCCTGGCTTCGGCCAATTCCCGGAAGAGTGGCATCAGTTCCTCTTTTCGCTTCAACACCTCTTTTTGAAATTCAAAAATTCGCTCCCTTTGTTTGGATGTTCCCACCTGATCAAAAAAGCGGATCAAGCGTTCGTCTTCCTTTTCCAAATTGAAAGGTGCTACATAAGAGACCGTCACATCCACATCGCCGGGAAACAAAGCCCGGTGGATCATAGCCGCCTGACCTCCTTTGCTAACACCCATATTCACCCACTTTTCGCGATAAATCTCTTTAAGCATCTCAACGATCCGGTGATGATCTTTTGCTGCCTGTTCAATCGTTAAATATTTCCACTGGACAGAATCGGGCACAGATTCGCCAAAATAACGGTGTTCGACGATCACCTGGTTGGCCTCCAGGAGTTCTGCAAGTTCAGCGGAATAATTTCGCGGGGCCATATAACCCTCATTTATGAGTACCATGGGCGCATCTTCCGCCCGGTGTGAAAGCCACACGCGCTGAGTGAAGCTTCCCTTATCCGGATCATCATGATCCAGAGGCTGCTCAACAAATAACAACCAGGCCTTCAAAAAAACAGAATCGGCGGTGACTTCTTCTATGGAAACAATGTCACTGCGGGAATGAAGGTACTCATCAACAACAGGTTGATCCTGCCCACTGACAAAGCAAAAGCCTGTCAAAAAGGCAAAAAGAATAAAATGTCGTATTTTTTTCATATATCAACACATACATATTTCGGGCCGGATGGTTTCTTGGCAATCTAACTTTTCAACCGGAGTTTGCCCGATGCCATAAAAAAGCCGCCCCGGAAACTCCGGGTACGGCCCAATTTATTACGAAGAAATATCCACTACTCTTTTGGTTTTTCCTCACTATTCTCTCCGGAGGATGAATCCTTCTTACCTGAATTGGTGTTCTTCCTGCCGCCCTGGCCTGAACCTTTGGTTTGCTGTTTACCGCCGGTTTTTGTGCCGGATGAGGATGCAGAAGATGATGCGGACTTTTGCTCTTTTTTCCTGCGTTCCAGCTCTTTCAGAACGGCATATTTAGCAGCCGCTATGGTTTCGCGATTCACTTTTTCGGTGATGCGTCCTTTCAACAGGTCGTCGAACTCAATGTAACCGTCCATCAGCAAGAGTTGTGTGATCATATTGTTGACCATGGTCTCGTCGCTGTATCCAACGGCCTTATAGAGTTTATCGGCATCTTCAAGAAACTCCCGGGCAAAATCGGGATAGTTGGGCAAACTCATCAGCTCATTGCAGGTTTCGCTGAAACTGCTCAATTCTATATTGAGGTTGGGCGTTACCAACAAGGGGCTGAACTCTTCATTTTTATTCTTGGGACAGAATTTGTTCACGCCACTCATATCCACCGGTACCGACGGATCATCAATGCGAACGAACTCGGCCTTCATCATCTTATCCAGCTGGTAAAGATAGAAGTTATACCGCCACAGTTCATTACTGGTTTGTCCGTTGGCAAAAATATGTCCGTACTTTTCGCGGACACTGCGCCGAACATGGTTCTTTTTATCGTTGATCTCACTGCTGTTGGCACGAAGCTCCTTGATCAGATTGGTAAGGGATTGCGCGGCTTTTTGAGGTCCGGTGATCTCCTTGCCCTTTTTCCCGATCTCGGTCGATACAATCCCGCATTCAATCCTGGCTCCTTCACCTTTTCCGTCCTCACCACCGCTCATCACATCGATCAGGTGGTAACGTCCTTCGATCTGACCATCCTGGGCAATAAATGGTTGCCCTGCCGGTGTACTGGCCAGCGAGTCGAATACCGAACTGAAGAGTCTCCGTGAAATGATCACCTCATCCATCTGGTCGCCCAATTCAATGTGAGCAACAAACCGGTTTTTAACGATATCAAATTTCACGTGTGTGACAGTCCATTTCTCATCTTCGAAGGGAATTTGTTTCCCTGTAAATATCTGGTTCACGACCTTCTCGATGTCAATTTTATCCATCAGTTTATAAGAAGAGGCCAGATAGTGTTTCCCGTCGAGGGGATCAATTTCCCAATCGAGCACGTCGTCCAGGTAATTGCCATGTTGTCCCAGCACTTCCACGATATTTTTGTCACCGGTGTATCGCGACAAGGTACGCTGGAAGTTGGGGCCGTCCTGGCTGGTAGCCTTCTCTTTTCGTTCTCCGTGAGAATCGATGTAAAGCAGGAAATTCTCGGGGTTGCTCACCCTGACAATTCCGGCCTCCTCTTTGGAGTAGTTATGGGCCGTCAGGACAATATCGATCTTGTAGGGCATCTGTATCTCACAAAGTCCGCTGATGGTGCTCCGTGAGTTCAGGTCGTCCACGTTGCTGTCAGCACTGCTTTCGAACAGGTACTTGTAATATTGAATGTATTCCGGATCGAAATCGGTGACACGGGAGAAGTCGCCTTCCTCCGTTCCAAAACCGTAAAGGTTGCCCTTTTTATCACGAAAGACATGGAACATATCGCCGGCAATGTTTTTGATCGATCTCACACCTGGCAAGTTCTGTCTCAGCCATTTAAGCGTAAGTGCAGCCAACATTTCGGATTTCCCTACTCCACTGTCGCCGTCGATCTCGACCACAAAGATGGAACCATCTTCCAGCTCAATGGCGAAGAGAGAACCGTGTTTGGGAACTCCTCCCATCTCTTTCACCTTCTCGTTCATCATGGTGAGCCACGGTTTCTTCACGTCGCCGAAGTAGTCGGCCTCTTTCCGAAGCGGAGTCACAAGGGTTTTGATGTTGCCGTTGGGTCCCTTAATATCGAAATACCCCACCTGCGGGAAAGAGATCACCTTTTCGGGGGCCCCGAGCAGTAACATCACATCAGGCACAAAATTTTCGGCCTCCCGGAGTGAAATGTCTTTGTACTGGGTCAGCCTGAAAAAGTCCGTAAGATACTTAATGTATCCTTTCTGGAAGATGATAAGCTGTGTGACCACCCCGTTCTTCATGATCTTGCAACGATAGTCGTCAGGATCCATATTGGCCACAAAACGGGCCACTCTCCTCTCGAAGAATTTCGAGCCGGGTTTTGTGGAAAGGGCTTTTATGTAATCGTTTTTAGACTTGCCCCGGTTCATATCAAGCAAGTACATGGGCTCTTCCTCGCCCCTGTCAATTTTATGGAAAGGATATTCCCGTTTTTTGGCATCGGTTGAGATCCTGGTATGTCGCTGAACCGATTGTTCTACAGAAATGACACCACACTTGGTCATCATCTCGTTGATCCAGTTGAGCGAACCGCCATTGAACTCCTTAAGCGACTTGTCTTTAATCTCGAAATTCCGGTACAGGGTAATGCCGTGCTGGATCATTTCGTTGACATCGCTGTTCTGGCGCTTGAAATAAGTCTCAAGCACCTTGATCAGGGTATGCGAGTATTTGTGATAATAATCGGTTCCCTTGGAAAGATTCTGCAACAATACCAGAAAGCTAACCACTTTATGGGTCACTTCCTTCAGCCGGGTATCATCCACCTTAATATCTTTCTTGCGGATGATATAGTTCATGATATCATCAACTTCCTGGGGAAGTATGTCGGTAAGAATGTTTTCGGTGAAGATCTTCAGATCGGCATCGTCGGTATGATCGATCTTCTCCTGCAGATACTTCAGTTTGGAAGTCAACTGATTGAAGAAGCTTTTATCGTTTTGAAGCAGGTAGAGATACAAGATCCGGTCGCTGACCGAAAGGTCACACCCAAAAACACGACGTTTCACCACATCGGCAATAAACCCGAGACTACGGGCAGAGATACCGATGGCGGAGAACTCTTCATCCTGGCGCAGCATCTCCACAAAATGACTTACATAATGCTCCAGATCGAGGTCTTCAACCTTCAGTCCGGTCACTTCTTCAAACTGATCACAAGCGGTAGAGATGATCTCGCGACGACTGGGCTCAATGGTGGGTTGTTCAAACGGCAGGTTGAAATGCAACAGTATTTCCTGAATATGCTTTTTCAACACCATATTGACCCCCTCAAGCCGGGCCACATCCATATAATAATCACCACTTGCCTGAAGCGTCAGGATCTTCATCTTAGTATCGGAAAAGAGGAGGCGTTCCATCTCAATGAGGATCTCGCGCATGATGTTCTTCTCTTCCGGATCGTCCAGCACATAGTGATTTGGATGGAAAGTTTTCTTGTTATTGATGTATTTCAGTATGGTGGCCTTGCTGAATCTTGAGGCCACAATGTTGAAATTAAGCGTTCGCAGTTGCGGTATTTTCTTGTATATCTGCGGCAACAGGTTCTCATATATTTTCGTAAAGGCCCGGCTGCGGATGAATTCCTCTACATCCCGGCAGTCCCCCACATCGCTCTGAAACTCAATAACCGAATTGAGGGAATCGCCAATGGTGGTGATGGACACACCACTGACCTGGGGTGAAGCATGATAGAGCGACCGGTTTTCGTTGATCCGCAACGATTGATTGACTTTCTTCTTTTCTTCTCGGACCAATTTATAGTCCTCGAAAACGGCACTCAGAAAGTCTGACTCTCCGCCGGGGTTGAGAATTTTGTCCATCAGAACACTCACCTCTTCGTTGGGGGAGGCATTCCGGGCATCTTTAAAGGCTTTCCAGTAAGAAAGGAACAACGCCAACCCTGCACGCAGCTCTTTTTCGAAAATTTCGTAGCTCTTAGGGGTTCCTTCAATATATCCCCCCAAAGAGAACCGGACGACACCGGTTTTATAAGGTAGGGCAGAAACGCCCCTTTCGGAAGCTATTATTTTGGTGAAATCCTCAAGATCGTTGAAGGTGCCAAAGTCTTTAAAAAACAAGTTGAAAAGATAAGACCCGTCGGATTCGATAATGGACACATCCTCAACTTCAAGATCTCTGACCACTTCTTTCGCCACTTTCATGGCCATATTAAGCCTCAGGTTCGATTCTTTCCGGAAATTTTTATTCACCCGGAAACGGTTCAACCCCTTAACCAATTCACCGCTATAAAAGATATAGAAAGGAACATCTTTATATTTAAAATCATCGGGTAACCCCAAAATATCGAGCTTAGCAAGCGAAAGCAACTCATCGAGCAGGAAGATATGCATAGGGCTTCCCTCGAAACCAGACATTTGTTTATCCCCTGTGGCTGATTTCTTCTTACCGTCTTCTGAGGCAACTTCTACTACAAAGTTCTCAATCTGCTCAACAATCCGGCTTCTCGATGCATCCTTGGGGAGACGCGATTCCAGATGATTTTTTAACGAGCGGGCTTGCATGCCTACAGTGAGTACAGAGTTCAGGAAATAGAGTGAACAGCTGTTTCCCCTAACGGCCTGATTCCTTTCCCGGGCAAAATCAATAACACCCTTCATGGCCGGGGTGGCCACAAGAGCTCCGAGGCGATCGCCCGAACCCGCCAGGTTTTTGGTGGTGGACAACGAAGAAACCGCCCTGATCCTTGAATACAGGTTTTCATTATTGAAAATATAGCGCGAAATGGAACGCCATTTGGGCATCATCTCATCCGTGACTTTGACACTGTCGGTATAAGCCTCGTCCAGCAACAGTGTGATCTTGCTGTTGTTGATGAACTTCAGGAACCCGATCAGGTTTTCGCGGTTGAAATCGCTATACCCGGTCGGATTAGAAGGATCGTTGATAATAATGGTGACATTTTCACAAAAACGGTCCCATAAACTTCCTGTAGAATCAAAAAGTTGCAAAGTATTCTTGATACGGGAAAGTTTGGCAAGAATCCGCTCATAATCGATTCGCTGATCATCCAGATTTTCAATTTCTATGTCGAACGGGTTGATGTAAAATTTATCATCCGAGAAGAGGTCGGTGTATTCCCATGCCAGCACCTTATTGTAAATGATGTACGGTTTGGGAGACCTTTCACGATAAAACAGGAGATCACGAATGATCATTTGCACATCATCAGCAATAGAGGTCTTGTCAAGATTGCCAAGATCACTGATAAATTCTTTTATAACCTTTTGATCCTTCTCGCTTAGTTTCTCAAAATCTTTATATACACCAAGATCGATCAGGATGTTTCTGAAACGTCCTGTGTTATCCGCCTCGTTATCAACTTTGGCGATGTATTTCTGATATTTCTCCAGGAAGAGATTAACCCCGAAATTTTTGTGAAAATGATTATGCAGGGTTCTCTTATAGTTATCGGGGATAAAATTGATGATCGTCTTACAGCGGTCAAGCACCTTTTGTTCCAGAGGTTTGATCTGTCGCTGCAGGAGATACTCTCCATAAGTTCTTATCTGATTGCGTCCGCCACCTTCCAGAACCGTTGCGATCTGTACACCTTCGGTATCGGAGTAAAAATACTTTTTAACCTTCTCCTCAAAAATATTGATGAGCTCTTCATTCTGCTTTCTTCTCTTTTCAGGGGACGCAGCATTCTGAATAAACTGGATAAAATCCCGCAGGCGGGCAAGCGAATACCTGTCTTTCAAAATCTGACGTGAAAAAGAATCAAATTTATAGAGATTGGTATTCTTTATCAGATCATTGGTCTGCCCCAGCTGTTCTTTCCTGATCTCATTAAGTTCTTCGTTGTAATCGGCAATCTTTTTGTCGAGGAGCTCTTTGAACTCCTCAAGGTTCTTGCTGTTGACATTCTCAAGAATCAACCTGAGGTTCAGTTGTGTATTGGCCGGTGCCCCAAGTTTTTTGGTATGTACCTTATTGAGAGTGTTGATGATCCCGTTATGGAAACTGAATACCAGAGATGTGTTTGAGGCATGCGATTCAGGTGAATCGTCTACCACCACAATACGCGACATGAGAGGGAACCACTTATTCCCCGAAAACATGTTCTTACGCATGTGCTTAACCTTAACCACAAACACGCTGGAAGTGTCATCCTGCATCTCTTCATAAAGTTCTTCACCTTTAATGTTGTCAACCACTCTGACACAGTCGTGACCGAACACCTCCCCTTTGAGCAGATCCACAGCCATATCGCTGTTTCCGGAAACAACGGTTCTGATTAGTCCGTTAAGTCCTTTAAAGTTAACGGCCCATTCGGTCCGGTGAAGGAAATTATTCTTCTCTGCATTTGTGGTATAGTGAGTACTCTGATTGATCATTTGCTCCAGAGTATCCATGAGATAATTCCAGTGGGCTTCATCAATGTCCCCGATCACACCGATCACATCACGAAAACGGCGCAATTCCACGGGGGAGTCGCCAATGATCACTTTTGCCAGATACTCAATGGTCTTTTCAGTAACGGGAGGTGTGCCCACTGAAAAATCATGTGTATTCCGGATATTGTTAATCCAGCCTTTTTCCTTGTCTTCAACAATATCATGATCGGCAAAATACCCAAGTCGCCTGTTGAATCCCTGTCTAAGAGAACTATAAATAAATGCCTTCGAATCCTCGTGAGGATAGAGCATCAGCGAAATATCGGCATATCCCGGGATCTCCTCACGGAATTTGAGCAAAAACTTCTGAATTTCCGCCTGTTGCCGGGCCGGGTCATTAGGTTCTTCATAACAAAGACGTACAAAGGCCTTTAGGTTATCGAAGACAAAATTGGGCAGAAACACTTCGGCCCGCTCCCCAAGAGAGGCATAAAGATCAATGTATTCGCGCGCCTCCTGTCTTAAAAATGCTTTCGGGACTCCTTCGATTTGCATGGTTCGTTTCAATTAAAAATCCAAAAAAATTATCCTGTTTTTTCCGGCGATGAGATTATTTAAAATTTCATCTATAACCGGCCTGTTTTATTTCAAAATGTTACAAATATACGCAATTTACAAATAATATTGCACTCATAACCTCATATTTGGGACTAAAATATTCTTATTAACGGAGGTTAACAACTACCCCCCCATACTGACCAAATGTCTGCCGTTCAAACCACACATACCCTGGCCTAATTTCAGGGTTTGGGAATAGAAATTTGGATTGTAAAAAACCGGAGTTAAAAGATTTTCCGAAAAGCAGTCGTTTCTGCTTTTCGGAAAAAAGAGATGAGTAAATTTTATTCGCCGCTTTTGAGGAAGCGATAAAGTTCACTATCCGTTGAAAGGATAAAATGTGTCCTGTCATCAAAAGTCTTTTCAAGAGTTTCCATGGATTTCATGAATTTGTAAAGACTCCGTGAAGCATTGGATCGGTCATAAGCTTCTGAGTAAACAGAGGCAGCCAGGCCGTCGGCCTCTCCCATAATCTCTTCGGCTTCGCGAAAGGCGGTAGATCTTATATTTTTCAATTCGCGTTCTTTTTCACCATTAATCCGGGAGGATTCTCCTTCACCCTCAGATCGGAACTTATCGGCAATGCGGTAACGTTCACTCTTCATTCGCTCGTAAACCTGCGTTCTCACATCTTCCACATAATTTATTCGTTTAAATCTGAAATCCAGAACTTTAATTCCCAAATCGGCGGTTTGTTCGTTGGCCGCCTGGAGGATCATGGATTGTATCTTTTCACGTCCCACCTCAATATTTTCAAGACTGTCACCTATCATCTCCCCAATGACGCCGGTTTCCTGGGGTTGGCGATTACTTGTGCGCACGGTTTCTATGAGATCGTGATTGGCCACAAAGTCACGTGTTTCGCCGTCCAGAATATCATCCAAACGTGATTGGGCGCCCATTTGGTTGGTCAATCGCTTGAAAAACTGAAGGGGATCGGTAATCTGCCATCTGGCATAGGTATCCACAAAAATGTATTTTTTGTCTTTAGTGGGTATTTGATTAGGATCACCGTCCCATTCCAAAAAACGTTTTTCAAAGAAATTGGCATTTTGAATAAAGGGTACTTTAAATTTCAAACCTGGAGTGGTGCGGGCTTCACCCACCGGTTTGCCAAACTGAGTTACCACGACCTGTTCGGTTTCGTTGACCACATAAACACTCCCTATGAGGCCAATAAACGCGATAATGGCAATAATGGCAATAATGATTTTATTTCGTGTCATATAATAGATGTTAGATATTAGATATTAGATAATTCGTATAATGCTGATAGACTGTGATTTAATACAACAGACACCAGATCTTCAAACAATTAAAATACAAGGTATCACAAAAGTTCAACGGATTATTATGTCATATCATTTGTTTAATACTGTTTTCAATGTTCTTTCAACATCCTGATGCAGATACCCTCACTCTTCGTTTGACCGGAGAAGCCGGTCATTCGTGAAGAGTTATTTATGAGGATTCATCGGGATCATTCAATTTCTTCACATTATCCATTTGCATCTGTAACAATGGAAAAACATTATTCCCGTCCTGATCGGTAATGATCTTATTTCCTAAACGCGGCAATATGTCCTGCATTGTTTCAAGATAAATCCGTTGACGGGTGACTTCGGGTGCCTGGACATATTCGCTATAGAGAGCATTGAACCTGGCCACCTGTCCCTCAGCATTGTTGACACGTTCGACGGCATATCCCTCGGCCTGCTGAATGGTTTCTTCGGCCTCACCTTTGGCCCGCGGGATGACTTTATTGTATTCCGATTTGGCCTGATTGATCAACGTCTCTTTCTCTTGCTGGGCTTCATTAACAGCATTAAAAGCCCCTTTAACCGGTTCGGGGGGGTTGACGTCCTGAAGAACAACCTGTTCAATTCTCAGACCGAGTTCATAATTATTGGTCAGTTCCTGAACCAGTTGCTGAACACTGGATGCCACTTCGGTCCGGCCGACAGTAAGCACCTCATTCACAGTTCTATCTCCTACAATCTGACGAACGGCACCTTCCGAAACATCACGCAGAGTCGATTCGGGATTCCGAACTTTAAACAGATACTTGTAAGGATCATTGACCCGGTACTGGACAACCCATTCCACATTTGAAAGGTTCAGGTCGCCGGTCAGCATAAGAGATTCATCATCTCTGTTGTCTTTTGCATATTCCGTGCGCACATCTGCACGTTTAGTCCTAAAACCAAACTCGAGCTTTTGCTGACGCTCTACCGGCACTTTGTAAACCTGCTCTATAAATGGAATTTTAAAATTCAGTCCGGGCATAACGGTTTTGGTATATTGTCCAAAACGGGTAACCACACCGGCTTCTTCGGGTCCTACCTGGAAAAATCCGCTCCAGGCAACGATCAAAAGAACAATAACTGCAATGACAGACTTAATGTTCTGAAAGATCTTTTTGAGAATAGGAGGTAACTCCTCGTTTGAAAATTGATACTCGCTCATAAAATTAAGAGATTAAATAATTGCTTAGTGATCATTAATTGTTTCGTAACAGCTTTTCTAAGCCTTTACAATTTTGGAAAAAATTACTCCAAAATAAACTTTGAAGTTAGTGATTTTCTGACATCACACGAAGGAAATTACGTACTGATTCAACGGTTTCCAGTTTATAGGCAGCACTTGTATGCTTAATGCCCACTTTTATTGTGACGGCTTCGGGTGGCAGTTCCCGGAATAAGTACTCGTCGGTCCAGTCATCACCCATGGCCATGATATAATCAAAATCCTTATTCAACAAGAATCGATTGGCAGCAACTCCTTTATTGATCCCGCCTGTTTTAACTTCCACCACCTTGTTTCCTTCCATGATCTCCAGGTTGTGGTTGGCTACAAGGGTTGTCAACTCATCTTTTAACTCATTGGCACGAAGCTCTCCCAACTCAGCCTCCGCCTTCCCGAAATGCCAAACCAGTGAATAATTTTTCTCCTCAAGATATGTTCCAGGTGTACGTAAAACAAAACTATCGAGGATGGGCCGGACCATAGGCATCCAGGAGTTGGTGGCATTGGTCAGCATCTGCCAGTCACCTCCACGTTCGCGCATCCAAACGCCATGTTCACTGATCAGATTGACATTCGAATTGTCGAACCACTTGTTAAGGGTTTCTTTATCGCGTCCGCTGATGAGCACGACTTCATTTCGTTCATCATTGGTAAGGGCATCCAGTATCATATATAATGTGTCATCGGGAGCGGCACTGGGCTCTTCTTCCCGGGTAGCTTTCTTGAAATGGATCAGGGTCCCGTCATAATCGAGGAATATGGCCCTTGATTTGGCTTTGGAGAAGTCTTTAAGCAACTTCTTACTAAGCGAGGGCGTGATCTTTTTGGCCAGAAACTCACTTTGAATCTGTGTTATCCGTTTCAGGGACGAAAGAAATTGTTCGGCCCACCGGAAAACGTCGTAGCGCTTAAGCCGGTTTTGCATGACCGACATCCGGGATCTCTGTTCTTCAAAGGACATTTCCAGAGCCTGCTTGATCGCATCGGCCACTTCATTCTCATTGTTGGGGTTGATCACGATGGCTTCTCCCATTTCTTTTACCACACCGGTCATTTCACTAAGGACCACAACCCCTGTCTGATTGGTGCGCGATGCCACGTACTCCTTAGCCACCAGGTTCATGCCATCCCTGACAGGAGTAATAAGAGCTACATCACTCATGCTGTAAAGTTCAATCAGGCTTTCAAAAGGCATGGAACGATAAAAATACCATACCGGGGCATAATTGACCGAACCATAGAGCCCGTTGATACGACCAACCAGTTCATCCACCTCCCGTCTGAGTTTTTGATACTGAGGGACCGACTTTCGGGAAGGTACCGCCAGCATCACCAGGGTTACTTTCATATGGTATTCGGGATATCTTTCCAGGAAACGTTCAAAAGCCCTTAAACGGTTGGGTATACCCTTGGAATAGTCGAGCCTGTCGATGGAGAGGATCAGTTTCCTGTCGGGAGAGACGAGGAAATATTTTTCCAACTCCTGATGGAGCTGCGACTTTTCCTGTAAGGGCTTAGATATCGTTTTCTGAGCTGTATCATGGAACTTGTCGTAATCAATTCCCATGGGGAAAGCATCTACCAGGAGAATGCGTTCTTCGATATAGATCTGATTGAAATTGATTTCATATCCAAACAGGCGACGCACACTGCTGAGAAAGTGCCGTTCATAATCGTAGGTATGAAAGCCTATGAGGTCAGCTCCCAAAAGTCCCCCCAGAAGTTCATTCCGCCAGGGCAATATTCTGAACACTTCATAAGAAGGAAACGGAATATGCAAAAAGAAACCAATGGTGATATCAGGTCTTTTGGCCTTAATCATTCCGGGCACAAGCATAAGCTGATAATCGTGAACCCACACAAAATCACCTTCTTCGGCCACTTCCAAAGCTTTATCGGCAAACTTTTGGTTCACTTCTACGTATGAATCCCAAAACTCGGGAGTGTAGTCCACATACTGTGTAAAATAGTGAAAAAGCGGCCAGATGGTACGATTACAAAAACCTTCG
>JAWOCV010000162.1:0-3728 GCA_046483585.1 Marinilabilia sp. | reverse complement strand
AATTTAATGTTCCTTCAAAATAGGTTAATTCGATGCCTGTGTTTGTGTTTACCTCTTGGAAATATTCTTTGTCGTATGATTTGGTATTGAAAAAAGCTGCTTTCATGAGTTACTCCATTTGAGATTCATTATTGCATTTAAACTCAAATGCCCCCTTATGTGTTCAGTTTTTGTCCAAAAAACAAAGGGTGCTCTTATGAGACACCCTTTGAAGAAAGCTAATTTATTGGATTTTACGGATTATGCTTCATCATTCTTCTTTTTTGGATTTGGACTCTTCTTCGTAGGCGGCCAGGAGCTGTTCCTGGATTTCGGGCGGGACCTTTTCGTATTTGTTGTATTTCATAGTGTAAAAGGCTCTTCCCCCTGTCAGCGAACTCAGAGAAGTTGAATATTTGTTCATTTCCTTGAGGGGAACCTGTGCTTTGATCACTTCAAAACCTTTTTCACTGCTCATGCCTTCGATGAGTGCACGACGCCCCTGAAGATCACTCATAACATCGCCCATCCGGTCGGAGGGAACCCTGACTTCCACATCATAAATGGGCTCAAGTATTTTGGGCCCGGCTTGTTTAAATGCCTGGCTGAAAGCATTCCGTCCGGCCAGTTTAAAGCTGATCTCGTTGGAATCCACCGGGTGCATTTTTCCGTCATATACGCAGACCCGTATATCACGGGCATACGATCCGGTCAGGGGGCCTTCTTCCATCTTTTCCATCAATCCTTTGAGAATGGCCGGCATGAAGCGGTTATCGATGGCGCCGCCTACAATGCAGTTGCAGAATACCAATTTTCCTCCCCAGGGAAGATCAACGATGTCGGTGTCGCGAACATTCACTTTGTATTCATGTCCGTCGAATTTATACATGGAAGGTTCAGGCATGCCTTCGTAGTATGGTTCAATGATGAGGTGGACTTCACCAAATTGACCCGCTCCGCCGGATTGTTTTTTATGGCGGTAATCGGACCTTGCTTGTTTGGTAATGGTCTCCCGGTATGGAATACGTGGTGTTTCAAATTTGATTGGTAATTTTTCGTTGTTTTCCAGGCGCCATTTCATGGTATTCAGGTGAAATTCACCCTGTCCGTGCACCAATACCTGCTTCAACTCTTTTGAATACTCGACGAGGATGGTTGGGTCTTCTTCGTGCATACGCTGCAACAATTCTCCCAGGCGTTCATCATCACTTTCACTGACTGGCTTAACGGCTGTACGGTATTTGGGTGCGGGGTAAGTAATGGGATCGAAAACGTAATTGCACCCTTTGGCGTTGAGTGTATGGTTGGTTTTGGTTTCTTTGAGTTTAACGGTGGCTCCGATGTCACCGGCCTGAAGTTCTTCCACTTTGTGACGGGTGTTTCCGGCCACACAGTAAAGCTGGGAAAGTCGCTCCTTGGCTTCCCGGTTCATGTTGATCAGATCCATACCTTCGGCTACGCGTCCCGACATGACCTTGAAAAAGCTTACTTCTCCCAGGTGTGGTTCAATGCTGGTTTTGAAAACAAAGATCGATGCCGGACCGTTGGGGTCGCATGGTACATCTTCTCCTTTATTGTTTTTCCTGGGAGGCATTTGAGATACCAGAGGTATAATGTTGCCAAGGAATTCCATCAAACGCCGAACCCCCATGTCTTTTTCGGCTGAGACACAGAATACGGGGAAAAGATCACGTCCCAGCAAACCTTTGCGAATGCCCCGGCGCATCTCTTCTTCATCGAGTGTGCCTTTATCGAAAAAGAGCTCCATGAGATCTTCGTCGTTTTCCGCCGCTGCCTCGACCAATTGATTATGAAGCTCATCGGCCCGGTCCTTCTCACTGTCCGGAATGTCAATAATGTCGGGTTTTCCTCCGTCAGGTCCCCACTGGTACATTTTCATTTTCAGAACATCCACAAGTGCGTTGAATTCGGGGCCAGCATTGACAGGATACTGAACGATCACCACTTTTGATCCGAAGGCTTCACGAGCGGTTTCCATGGTGCTTTCAAAGTTAGCCTTTTCGTGATCAAGCTGATTGGCGACGAAAATCACAGGTTTATGATAGGTCTCTGTGTAGCGGAAAAGGTTTTCGGTGCCAACCTCAATGCCCTGTGCCGTGTTCAGCACCATAAGCGAAGTGTCGGTCACATTGAGGGCTGTAATGGCCCCGCTGATGAAATCGTCGGCACCCGGAGCATCGATAAAATTAAGTTTTTTGTCCTGCCATTCTGTGAAAAGGACAGATGAAAAAACCGAGTAGCCATATTCATGCTCTACCCGGTGATAATCGGAAATTGTGTTTTGGTTTTCTACGCTGCCTCTGCGTTTAATTACACCACCCTCGAAAAGCATAGCTTCTGCAAGGGTGGTTTTCCCCGAGCCGCTGCTTCCAAGCAGCGAGATGTTTTTAATCTGATCGGCCTGATATACCTTCATAGTATGTGCTTTAAAAAGGTTAAAAAAAATTGGAAAAAGGGTCGACCGTAAAATTAATAAATCCTTAATAAGATACAACTTGTGGGTATATGTTTTTTGTCAAAAGGTGTTTAAAAATCACAAAACACGAATAGAGGGAGCTTTAGTCATTATTATTGAATTGATATTGTCAGAATGATTTTTTACATTGTTGATTCTTCTTTATAATGTCTCAATTTTGCGATAATGTGACACTGTGTTACGTCTTCTGGGATGGGGCAAATAAGATGACTTATGATAGCGGGGTAGAATCTAACTTGTAACGAACAGAAAAATACGTTTTTTGTTCCGTTTGGGCTAAAACCAAAACCATGAATTTGTCAGGACAAGTAAAAAGGCTGATCATTATTGTCGGAGAGTCCGACAGGGTTTATCAGCGCCCTCTATATGAGGCCATCGTTTATGCTGCCAAGAAATATAAAATTGCCGGCGCCACAGTTTCGAAGGGTATGCTTTCATACGGAGCCGAAAGTATGATCCACAGCAATAAGATTTTTGCTTTGTCGGATGATTTGCCCGTGGTGATCAGCATGGTGGATGTGAATCAGCGTCTGACCGATTTTGCCCGCATCATTAACCGGCTTATGGATAAAGCAGATGCAGGAGGCTTAATAACAATGGAAGATGTGGATGTCCTGAGATACGGTGAGCATTACGATTGATTGGTGGTTTTCATAAAAGTGTCCAGGTGTTCCGGGTTTGTTTCAAGAATGTTTCCGGCAACCACGATGTCGGCTCCGCTTTTGAACGCGATCGATAATTTTTCCGGGGAATTGATCCCGCCACCTACCATTAAAGGTATATCCAGATGCTTCTTCACAGCTTCAGTCATTTCGGCTGATACGGGATTTTGGGCACCGCTTCCTGCGTCCATGTATATCATTTTTTGCCCCAGTAGTTGACCGGCCAGGGCTGTGGCAACTGCGATGTCGGTTTTTCCGGCCGGTACAGGTCGTGTTTGGCTCATATATTCAACGGAGGTAGGAACCCCTCCGTCTATTAAAATATAACCAGTGGGAATGGTTTCTATGCCACTCTCTCTGATTGCCGGTGCCACGGTAACATGGGCTCCGATGAGTAATTCGGGGTTCCGCCCTGAGATCATGGATAAAAATAAAAGGGCGTCTGCACTGAAAGAAACCTGTACGGGATGTCCGGGATAAAGCACAACCGGACGGGAGGTGTGGGCCTTAAGGTATTTTACCACATATTCGACAGAATGACTGGTAAGGCTTCCACCTACCAGAACCAGATGAGGTTGAAATTCTTCAAT